>DASQLJ010000572.1:0-3184 GCA_035630095.1 Longimicrobium sp. | reverse complement strand
TCCCTTCCACGGCCGCCAGGTCGGCGTCGCTCAGCCCGCCCAGGAGGGCGCCCTCCACCCGCTCGGCGAAGGCGGCCACGGTGGGCGCCTCGAAGACGGTGCGCACGGGGAACTCCACCCCGAACGCCTGCTGGACGCGCGCGACCACCTGGGTGGCCAGGAGCGAGTGGCCGCCCAGGACGAAGAAGTCGTCGTGCACCCCCACCCGCTCGTCGCCGCCGCGGTCGCTCCACCCCAGCACCTGCGCCCAGATCCCGGCCAGCACCTCCTCCACCGGGGTGCGCGGCGCCACGTACTGCTCCTCCCCGCTCCACGAGGGGGCGGGGAGCGCGCGGCGGTCCACCTTGCCGTTGGCGTTGACCGGGAGCGCCTCCAGCGCCACGAAGGCGGCGGGGAGCATGTACTCGGGGAGGCGCCCGGCCACCGCCGCGCGGAGGTCGGCGGCCGAGGGGGCGGCCCCCGGCTCGGCCACGGTGTACGCCACCAGCCGGCGGTCGCCGGCGGCGTCCTCGTGCACGGTCACCACCGCCTCGCGCACGCCGGGGTGGGCCAGGAGGGCGGCCTCCACCTCGCCCGGCTCCACGCGGAAGCCGCGGATCTTCACCTGGGCGTCGGCGCGGCCGAGGAACTCCAGCCGCCCGTCCAGCCGGCGGCGGACGCGGTCGCCGGTGCGGTAGAGCCGCGCCCCCGCCGGCCCGAAGGGGCTGGGGACGAAGCGCTCGGCGGTGAGCGCCGGGCGCCCCACGTAGCCGCGGGCCAGCCCCGCGCCCCCGGTGACCAGCTCCCCCGGGATCCCGTCGGGAACGGGGCGCAGCGCGGCGTCCACCACGTACGCCGTGGTGTGGGCCACCGGGTGGCCGATCGGCACGGCGCCCTCCGCCTCGGCGGGCGCGGCGATCCGCGCGCAGGCGGTGAAGGTGGTGTTCTCCGTCGGCCCGTATCCGTTGACGACGACGAGGCCCGGGCACGCCTCCAGCACCCGCCGCACGTGGTCGGGGGAGAGGACGTCGCCGCCGGCCACCAGCTGCCGCACCCCCCGGAAGGCCGCGGGGTCGGCGTCCACCATCGGGTGGAAGAGGCCGGCGGTGAGCCAGAGGGTGGTCACCCCGCGGTCGCGGACGAAGCGCGCCAGCGCGTCCAGGGTGGGCACCCCGGGGGGGAAGACGGCCAGCGCCCCCCCGTTCAGCAGCGCCCCCCAGATCTCGAAGGTGGAGGCGTCGAAGGAGACGGGCGCGAGCTGGAGGACCGTCTCGCCCGGGCCGAAGGCGGCGTAGGTGGTCTCGCGGACCAGCCGCACCACCGCGCGGTGCGGGACGGCGACCCCCTTGGGCGTGCCCGTGGACCCCGAGGTGAAGACGACGTACGCCAGCGCGTCGGGGGCGCCGGCCGGCGGGGGCGGGGTCTCGGGCTCGCCGTCGCCGGCGCCTCCCTTGTCCATCCGCACCACGTCGGGGAAGGCCACGGGGAGCTCGGCGGAGAGCCGGGTGGTGGTCACCAGCACGCGGGCGCCCGCGTCGGCCACCATGGCGGCCAGCCGCTCGGGCGGGTACGACGGGTCGAGGGGGACGAAGGCGGCGCCCGCCTTCAGGATCCCGAGCATGGCCACGTACAGGTCGGGGCTGCGCTCCAGGCAGAGCGCCACCCGCGACTCGGTGCCCACGCCGCGGCGGCGGAGGTGGTGCGCCAGCCGGTTGGCCCGCGCCTCCACCGCCGCGTACGTGATCCGCGCCCCGCCGAAGAGGAGCGCCGTGGCCGCCGGGGTGGCCGCCGCCTGCGCCGAGAAGAGGTCGTGGACCGTGGCCTCGGGGTAGGGCGCGGCGGCGACCGCGGCCGCCGCCAGCACCCGCGCGCGCTCGGCCTCGTCCATCGTTCCGAGCTCGGAGAAGGGGCGCGACGCGTCGGCGGCGGCGTCCTCCAGGAGCGCCGTGAAGCGCGCCGCCATCCGCTCGATCGTCGCGGGGTCGAAGAGGGCGGCGCGGTAGCGGAGGACGCCGGTGATCCGCGTCTCGCGCTCCATCAGGGTGAGGTCCAGGTCGAACTTCGCCCCTTCCCCCCATCCCCCGAACCACTCGGCGGCGGCCTCGCCCAGCGCCAGCGACCCGCCGCGACCGGTGCGCTCCAGCGAGAACATCGCCTGGAAGACGGGGGTGTGGGCCAGGCTGCGCTCCACCCCCAGCGCCTCCACCAGCCGGTCGAAGGGGAGGTCCTGGTGCTGCCAGGCGCCCAGGGTGGTGTCGCGCACCCGCGCCAGGAGCGCCGTGAAGGCGGGGTCGCCGGCCAGGCCGGTGCGCAGCGCCAGCGTGTTCACGAAGAAGCCGACCAGCCCCTCCAGCTCCACCCGCCCCCGCCCGCTCACCGGGGTGCCCACCACCACGTCGCTCGTCCCCGCGTAGCGGGCCAGGAGTGCCTGCCACCCGGCGAGGAGGACCATGAAGAGGGTGGCCCCCTCGCGCCGCCCCAGCTCGCGCAGCGCCCGCGTCGCCGTCTCGGAGAGGGCGAAGTCGTGGGTGGCGGCGCGGGGGCTGGGCTCGGCCGCGCGGGGGTGGTCGGTGGGGATCTCCAGGAGCGGCGGGGCGCCATCCAGCCGCGCCTTCCACCAGTCGAGCTGCCGGTCGAGGGCGTGGCCGGTAAGCCGCTCGCGCTGCCACACCGCGTAGTCGGCGTACTGCACCGGCAGCCCGGGGAGCGCGGGGGGCGCGCCGCGGCGGAAGCCGTCGTAGAGCGCCGAGAGCTCGCGGACCACCACGTCCATGCTCCACCCGTCGGCCACGACGTGGTGGGCGGTGGCCAGGAGAACGTGGTCCTCGGCCCCCAGCCGCAGCAGCGAGGCGCGGAAGAGCGGCCCCCGGGCCAGGTCGAAGGGGCGGGCGGCCTCGCGGGCGGCCAGCCGCAGCGCCTCGGCCTCGCGGGCCGCGTCGTCGGCCCCCTCCACCGCCACCACCGGGAGGGGGAGGTCGAACGGGGGGTCGATCACCTGCACGGGCTCGCCGCCGGCGTCGGCGAAGCGGGTGCGCAGCGACTCGTGCCGGGCCACCAGCGCGGTGAGCGCGTCCGCCAGCGCGCCCACGTCGAGCGCGCCGCGCAGCCGCATGGCGTAGGGCATGTGGTACGCCGGGCTCCCCGGCTCCATGCGGTCCAGGAACCAGAGGCGCGCCTGGGCGAAGGAGAGCGGGAGCGGCGCGTC
>DASQLJ010000571.1:0-8711 GCA_035630095.1 Longimicrobium sp. | reverse complement strand
TCACGCGCGCCACCATCGCCTCGCGGAAGCGGTCGGGTGAGGCGGGGTGATGCTCCAGCCAGTACCCCACTTCCGCGTCGATCAGCGTCTCGAGGGTGACCAGCTTCGCGAAGGTGTCGGCCTTCATCGGCGAGGCGCGCTTTCGATGCGGGTGTACGGGTGGAACAAGCTCTCGGCGCCCGGCGCGCGAGTCAAGGACGGAGAAGCCGGGATCGCCGGGATTACACGCCGACCCGGGCCGACGCGCATTCCCCGGCGGCCCCCTCTCCCCCGGCCCCTCTCCCCGCGCTCCGCGGGGGAGAGGGGAGAACGACGAACTGCACGGCTGTTGGGGATGACGAGATACGATCCGTCCCACGCCGAACCCGCCGCGAGCGAAGCGAGCCCCCGTCCCTCCCCCGTGCGGTTACACGTGCGGTTACGGGGGAGGGACAGGCGAGGAACGAGCCAGGGAGGGGGCCCCCGGACCTTTCCCCCCGCGCCGGGCGTACAGGGCGGGCTCCCCGTCGAGTGTTTGTATCGGAAGAGGCGCCGCCGCTCCGGCGCCACGGTGATCCATCGCCATGAATCCGGCTGACCGACTTGAATCCACATCGCCCCATGCATGTGACCGTATCGACCCCGCGCGGCCTGACCGTGCTCGCGGCGGCCGTGCTCGCGCTGCTCGGGTCGCTCGCCTTCGCGCGCCCGGCCGCGGCGCAGGCGAACGGGTCGCTGGCGGGGCGGGTGACCTCGGCGGCGGGGGCGCCGGTGGGGGAGGCGGCGGTGGTGGCCACGGCGGCCGGCGGGCGGGCGCGGCGGGCGCGCACCGGGGCGGACGGCGCGTGGCGGATCGCGCGGCTGGCGCCGGGCGCCTACACCGTCCGCATCACCCGCGTGGGCTTCACCAGCGCCGAGCGCGCGGTGGAGGTCGCGGCGGGCGCGGAGGCGCGGGCCGACGTGGCGCTGGCGGAGAGCGACGTTGCCCTCGCACCCGTGCAGGCCGTCGGCCGGCGCGACGCGGAGCGCGAACGCACGCGCTTCGAGAGCGAGGCGGGCGTCACCACGCGCGTGATCACCGGCGCCGAGATCAAGATCCTCCCCGGCCTGGGCGAGGCGGACGTGATGCGGGCGGTGGAGGTGCTCCCCGGCGTGGTCACCACGTCGGACTTCTCCACCGCGTTCAACGTGCGCGGCGGCTCGTCGGACCAGAACCTGGTGCTGCTGGACGGCTTTCCGATCTTCAACCCCTTCCACCTGGGCGGCCTCTTCTCCG
This sequence comes from Longimicrobium sp., assembly GCA_035630095.1. Taxonomy (GTDB): domain Bacteria; phylum Gemmatimonadota; class Gemmatimonadetes; order Longimicrobiales; family Longimicrobiaceae; genus Longimicrobium. The sequence goes on along the minus strand of DASQLJ010000571.1, from coordinate 7,456 downwards.
TCTTCAACTCCGACGCGATCGCCCGCGCCGAGCTCCTCTCCGGCGGCTTCGGCGCGGAGTACGGCGGGCGCGTGTCGTCGGTGCTGAACATCGAGAGCAAGCCGGGCGGCGGCGACGAGGGGTTCGGCGGCGAGGCGGGGGTGTCGCTCCTTTCCTCGCGGGTGAGCCTGCACGGCAACCTGCCGCGCGGCGTGCGGCGGATGCTGGGCGGCGACGCGGGTGGCTGGCTGGTGTCGGTGCGGCGCTCGTACTTCGACGTGGTGCTGAAGCCGGTGGTCGACTTCCCCTACCACCTCACCGACCTGCAGGGCACCGCGACGATCGCCACCCGCGGCGGCGGGCGGCTGCGGCTGGTGGCGTACGGCGGGCAGGACGTGCTGGACCTGCGCGACTTCACCCCGCCGGGGATCGACACCACCGACACCAGCATCCTGCGCATCCGCTGGAACTGGGGGAACCGGGTGGCCGGGGTGCGGCTGGAGCAGCCGCTGGGGCAGTGGGTCACCACCTCCAGCCTGGGCGTCTCGCACTACGGCGAGTCGCTGGGCTTCGTCGACTTCTCCGACACGCGCTTCTCGTCGACCGTCACCCAGCTCACCGCGCGCGCCGAGGCGGGGCGGCCGCTGGGGGAGCGGCTGACGATGAAGGCGGGGGGCGAGCTCACGCGGCTGGGCTACCACAACGTGGGCGAGGCGGGCGGCACCACCTTCTTCTCGGGCGACCGCAGCGGGGTGATGACGGGCGGCTTCGGCCAGCTCCGCTGGAGCCCGAACGCCGCGTGGATCCTGGAGCCCGGCGTGCGCGTGGACGCGTGGCACTCGGGGACGACGCGGGCGTACGTGGCGCCGCGCTTCGCGGTGAAGCGCTTCTTCGGCGCGCGGCGCGACGGGGCGGTGAAGCTGGCGGCGGGGCGCTACGTGCAGTTCGTGCACTCGCTGCGCGACGAGCAGCTCCCGGTGAGCAACGACTACTGGGTCACCGCCGACGAGCACGTCCCCGCCGTGATCAGCGACCAGGCGCAGCTCGGCATCGAGAAGTACTGGGGCGAGCAGTGGTACGCGTCGGCCGAGACCTACTACCGGCGCTACCTGGGGGTGACCGACCTCAACTCGGCCGACGACCCCAACGACCCGGCCGACGACCTGCTGGAGGGGCGCGGCTACTCGTACGGCGCCGACCTGATGGTGCGGCGCACGCAGGGGCGGCTGCGCGGGTGGATGACGCTGTCGCTGCTGCGCGCCGAGCGCACCTTTCCCGACCCTCTGCGGCTGGGGCTGGACGGGGTGCCGGAGACGATCACCTTCCCGCCGGTGTTCGACCGGCGCGTGGACCTGGACGTGGTGGGCGAGTACCTGCTGCCGGGGAAGATCGAGGCGGGGATGCGGCTCAACTTCGGCAGCGGGGTGCCGTATTCGCGGCCGGTGGCGGCCTACGTGGGCTTCGAGACGGACCTGGCGAACGGCGGCTACCGCATCCCCCGCCCCATCGGCAAGGACCCGCAGATCCCCATCTACGTGGTACCCGGCGACCGCAACCGGCAGCGCTACCCGGCCTATTCGCGCCTCGACCTCACCTTCCGCCGCTCGTACGCGAAGCGCTGGGGCACGCTCACGCCCTACGCCCAGGTGCTGAACGCCACCAACCGCCGCAACGTGTTGTTCTACTTCTACAACTACGACCAGAACCCGCCCACCCGCAGCGGCGTCAGCATGTTCCCCGTGCTCCCGACGATCGGGCTGGAGGCGACGTTCTGAACGTTGCGCGATGAAAGGCGATGAAGGGGCAGCCGTTCTCCACCCCTTGTCGCACGATTTCGGCGTGCAGGCGGACGTTTCAGCTCAGCAGGCGTCCGGATTGTCGGTGCAGTAGTAGGCGTAGGTGTAGCACACGGGGGTGCAGGGGGCGTACCCGCCGTCAGGCGATTGGAGAACGCAGTAGGCGTCGTGTGGATCGTACGACGGCAGGGGGCAGCCGGCGGGCGTCAACTCATGGGCGGCCACGGCGCCCGGCTTCTCCTCCGACGCGTCGGCCTCGAAGGTCTCGACCTCGAGTGCCTCCACGTTCAGCACCAGCTTCTTCATCGTGTCCTCCGGAATCGCGGGTGAGGAGAGCGGGAAGGAGATGTTTGCACAGAGTACCCGCAGGGGGAGGGTTCGCACAATAGAGTTGTTGCAGAAGGTGGCAGGCATAATGGGGACGCCGCCAATGCGCCAGAAGCAGGGTGACCCAATGGATCGGACACCCCGTTCTATACCTCGGTGACAAGGGATGTGAATGTATCGGCAGCCTGCGCAGGTCTAATCGTCGCCGGGAGGGAAGCGCGTAAACATACGCCAGTTTCTCTATGTTGTTAGCACAACCAGGTGAACGTGCCATTCTACTTCTACAGCTACGACCAGAACCCGCCCATCCGCAGCGGCGTCAGCATGTTCCCCGTCCTCCCGACCATCGGGATCGAGGCGACGTTCTGATACGGCGCCTGCGCTAGCCTGGATCGAGTTCGACAGGTGCGTCGGGAACGGGTGCGCGAGTGCGTTCGAACAGCCTCGTTTCCCGTGTGCCACCGAGCCGAAGCCTCGCGTAGTTTGCGAGGCTTTTCGTAGTGGTTGCCGCGGCTTCAGCCGCCGGTCAGCGGCCCAGCCACCACACGTTGTTCCAGGGCGATGCGATCCGGACGCCGCATCCGCACCATGGCGGCGCGGTTGCCGCAAACGCGTTGCAATCCTACTCTCCGTCCGCAACGTCACCAGGGCCGCACCCCTTCGCCCGGGCGAACCTTCCCTCTCCGCAGCCGGAACATGCGAATCCGCCTCCGCTCGTCGCTCGTCTCGCTCCTCGCGCCGCTCCTGCTCGCGGCCGGCACCGCGTCGGCGCAGTCGCGCTCCGCGGCGGCGCCGGACCTGATCCTCACCGGTGGCAAGATCTTCACGGCCGACCCGGCGCGGCCGTGGGCCCAGGCGCTGGCCATCCGCGGCGAGCGGATCGTGGCGGTGGGGAGCACGGCGGAGGTCCAGCGGCTGGCGGGGCGCGCCACCCGGCGCGTGGCGCTGGGCGGGCGCGTGGTGGTGCCCGGCTTCAACGACGCGCACGACCATTTCAGCCCCCCTCCCGGCGGCATCGGCATCCGCGTCGCCGACGACCCGGTGCAGGGGCCGGCGCTGGCAGCCGTGCTCGATTCCGTCCGCGCCGCGGTGGCGCGGGCGCCGCGCGGCAGCTGGGTGGAGGTGGAGATCGGGCTGGCGGTGATGGAGGACCCGGCGGTGAGCGGCGGGAGGATCCGCGCGGTGCTCGACAGTGTCGCTCCCCATCACCCGGTGCACCTCTCCACGCCGTGGGGACACGGGCACCTGGTGAACACCGCCGGCCTGCGCGCCTTCGGCATCGCCGAGGACGTGCGCGACGCGGTGGGCGGCTGGTACGAGCGCGACGCGGCGGGGCGGCTCACCGGGTCGCTGCAGGAAGGCGCCGGCGTGGAGGCCACGCGCCGCCGCGCCTCGGCCCAGCGCGACGCCGACCTCGCCGCCCGCCTCCGCGCCTTCGCGGCCGAGGCCGGCCCGCTCGGCATCACCTCGGTCACCAACATGGCCACGGGGCTGGATCCCGCCGCCACCGTGCGCGTCCTCCGCGCGGCCGCGGCGGGCGGGGCGCTGCCGGTGCGCATGCGCGTGGTGCGCTGGCCGCTGCCCAACGCCACCGGCCGCAACCCGGGCGAGTGGAGCGGCGTGCCGCTGAGTCCCGCGGCGAACGTGACGGTGTCGGGGAAGAAGTACATCCTCGACGGGACGCCGCTGGAGCGCCTGGCGCTGATGCGCCGCCCCTACGCCGACCGCGCCGGGTGGACGGGCCGCCTCAACTATCCCCCCGACACCCTGCGCGCCATCCTCGCCGAGGCGCTGGCCGAGCGCGGCCCCACGGCGGCCGACCGCCAGCTCATGCTGCACGTGGTGGGCGACAGCAGCGCGCGCGTGGTGCTGGGGCTGATGCAGGCGCTGGCGCCCGACTCGGCGTGGCGCGCCCGCCGCCCGCGCATCGAGCACGGCGACTGGATCTCGGGCGAGCTGATCCCGGTGGTGAAGCGCCTGGGGATCGTGGTGGTGCAGAACCCCTCGCACTTCGCGCTGGGCCCCGGCGTGGTGGAGGCGCGCTACGGCGGCGCCCAGCCCGACTTCCAGGCCGTGCGCGACCTGCTGGCCGCCGGCGTGCCCCTCGCCATCGGCTCCGACGGCCCGCGCAGCCCCTTCCTCAACATGATGTTCGCGGTGATGCACCCCAACACCCCCGCCCAGGCGCTCACCCGCGAGCAGGTGGTGACCGCCTACACCCGCGGCTCCGCCTACGCCGAGTTCGCCGAGCGCGAGAAGGGCACCCTGGCGCCGGGGATGCTGGCCGACCTCGCCGTGCTCTCGCAGGACATCTTCACCGTCCCCGTCCCCGCGCTCCCCGGCACCCGCAGCGTCCTCACCCTCCTCGGCGGCCGCCCGGTGCACGACGAAGGGGTGGTGTCGAGCGTGCCGGGGCGGTAAGGCGCGTCGTTGGAGCGACGAAAACAACGGGCGGCCGGAAATCGGCCGCCCGCTGGCTTTTTGAGTCGCTCTGCCCTCGCTACGAGTACTGGTGCCAAGCGGTGCTGTCGTAGGCGAACACCGCCGTCTCGTTCAGCGCTAAGGTTTGTTCGTGCCGGACTCGAGGAGGATGTTGAACTCGGGCTGGTCCTCTCGGCGGGACGGCGCGGCGGAAAGGGGGCGAGCCGGGCGTAAACGCTTGGCGCGCGGGAAGATAGCTTGCGTTCACAGGGCTAGGATAGCAGCACCATTCAGGTTACCCTGAAGCGGCTTCTCGCCCGAGAGGCTTCGGGACCCCTGCCGCGGCTTCGCCGGGCAGGCGCCACGCGCCGGGTTCGCGTTCCTCTTCATGGATCGGCTCATCCCCATGGCCCCACACCAACGCCGCGCGGTTCCGCGCGTCCTCTGCATCCTCCCGATCCTCCTGTCGCCGCTCGCGGCCAGCGCGCAGGGGGCTCAACGCCTGGGCCCCGCGGGCGGCGGCGGGGGCACCGCGTTCGCCGACACGTGCACCGTGGCCTCCGTGCTGGTGAATGCGGGGTGGTGGGTGGACGGCATCCAGGTGCTCTGCCGCGAGACGGCGACCCGGTACCCGCGCCACGGCGGCGCGGGGGGAGGGCACCACCGGTTCGACCTGCAGCCCGGCGAACGCATCGTCGCCATCAGCGGATGGACGGTGGGCAACAGCGGCTACAAGGTCTACGGCATCGAGTTCCACACCGACCGCCGGTCCTCGGGGATGTTCGGGAACGGGGGCGACGAGAAGGGGCGCAACGCCTTCCGCTTCGACGTTCCCGCCGGTTGGGACGTGCGGGGGATTATCGGGCGCGCGGACGCCCGTTCGCTGCTGGCCGTGGGCCTGGACGTGGTGAACGCCAGCTACGTCGCGCCCCCTCCCCCGCCACCCCCGCTCCCGCCGCCTCCACCTCCTCCACCGCCGCCACCTCCACCCCCGCCACCCCCACCGCCGCCGCCGGTGATGCCCAGCTTCGGGCCACGGCTGAGGTCGCCCTATTCAGGCCAGGTGATGGACAACGGCTGCGACGGCTCGGACAGCGTCGACTGGAGCTTCGCGTGGACGCCGGTGGCGGAGGCGACGCGCTACCACCTGTGGGTGGAGCGTGACGGGTCGGCGAACCCGGCGGTGAACCAGCAGGTGGTCGCGACGGAGTACGCGGAGGCCCGCCCCGGCTACATCGCCAGCCACAACCTGGCAGGCTGGCAGTGGCGCGTCCGCGCGCAGGTGAACGGCGTCTGGTCGCAGTGGAGCCAGAGCCGGCGCTTCGTGGTGGAGCCGCTGGGCACCGACTGCGCCGCGGCCGTTTCCCCCCAGCCGGTGGAGACCGCGTCCCCCCGGCAGGCGGAGACCGCGCGGATGGCGGACTTCACCGTGAACGTCCGCACCGGAACGGGAGACGGCGCGGGCACCGACTCCAACATCTTCCTCGTCGTTTACGGACCCTTGGGACGCACGGGCGAGATCCGGCTGAACCCGCTGCGCAGGAACGACGTGTTCGAGCGGGGCGCGAACGAGGAGTTCACCTTCGAGGCCGTCAACGTGGGAGAGATCACCGCCGTGGAGGTGCGCAGCGACGGCCAGTACGCGGGGTCCAACTGGCAGTTCGGCGCGATCACGGTGCGCCATTCGCAGGCTGCGGCCGTCTTCGAGCGCGCCGTGAACCGCTGGATGGACGGCGGCAACATCGTCCTCCGCTGATCCGCGGCCGGGGTGAGTGCCGGCGCCGATCCGGGCGCCGGCATCACCCACCTGCCAGCGGATTCTCGCGAGCCCCGCGGACATCCCGTCCGCGGGGCGCAGTCTCTATCGCCTTCTTCGATGATGATCCTCTCGCACGCCTGCCGTCCGCCGCCCGACCGGAAGCGGTGAGCCTCTTCCTGATGATTCTTGACCCGGCGCGATTTCAGCCGCACCGTGCCGGGAGCGATTTCGATCCGCCAGATCCGCGCGCGCGGAATCATCCCATGAAAGGGCCTCTATTCATGTCGCACCTCACCACCATCGCCCACCCTTCATCCATCCGGAGGCCAGAATGAAACGCTGCTTCACCCTCGCCGCCGTGCTCGCCGCGCTCGTGCTGGGCGCCCGGCCCGCGTACGCCTGGGACGAGTTCGGACACCGGCTGGTCGCGCGGATCGCGTGGGCGAACATGACGCCGCAGGCGCGCGCCCGCGCGATCACCATCCTGCGCGGCGCCGCCCCCGAGACCGGGCTCCGCGGGACCGTGAGCGGAACGCTTTCGCAGGCGCGGCAGATCGACCTGTTCGTCACCGCCGCGTCCTGGCCCGACGAGGTGCGCGACACCATGCAGGCGCTGCGGATGGAGAAGTACCACCACCCGTACCGGCACTACGTGGACACCTTCTGGCGCCAGGACACCGACTTCGGAGCCGTGCAGGCGGTGGACCGGCGCCCGGACGGAGACCTGCTCCGCGACGCTCCCCGGCTGCAGCGCTGGCTCGGGGACGGCACCCCCGCGTTGAAGGCGATCTCGCTCGCGTGGATCCTTCACCTGGTGGGCGACATCCACCAGCCGCTGCACGCCAGCGGGCGCATCTCGCCGCTGGACCCCTGGGGCGACGGGGGCGGCAACGACTTCAAGCTGGAGGAGACCGATCCCGTCCGTCACTTCAGGCGGTCGCTGCACTCCCTCTGGGACGGCATCATCACGGCGAATTTCCAGCAGCAGCCGGGCGAGTCGGACGGCGCGCGCCTCGCCCGCGCCGCCGCCGAGGTGGGTAGCCGGCATCCCCGCGGCGAGTTCGCGGGCGAGATCGGCCAGCGCGACTTCCGCCAGTGGGCGCAGGCGAGCGTGGCGCTCGCCCAGCGCTCCGTCTACCGCGCGCCGCTCGTGCGCAACCAGGCCGCGCCGGCC
>DASQLJ010000570.1:0-3318 GCA_035630095.1 Longimicrobium sp. | reverse complement strand
GCGCTCCGGCGCCGGGAGGGCGCGGCGGTCCACCTTGCCGCTGGGCGTGAGCGGGAGCGCCTCCAGCGCCACCACCGCGCCGGGGACCATGTAGTCCGGGAGCCGCGACGAGAGGTGCGCCCGCAGCGCATCCGCGCCCGGCCACGCCCCGTCCGCCACCACGTAGGCCACGAGCCGCTTCTCCCCGGGCCGGTCCTCGCGGGCGACCACGGCGGCCTCGCGCACGGCGGCGTGCTCCCGCAGCACGCTCTCGATCTCGCCCGGCTCGATGCGGTAGCCGCGCACCTTCACCTGCTCGTCCGCGCGGCCGAGGAAGTCCAGCTGCCCGTCCGCGCGCCAGCGCGCCCGGTCACCCGTGCGATAGAGCCGCGCGCCCGGCTCGGCCGCGAACGGGTCGGGGACGAACTTCTCCGCCGTCAGCCCCGGCCGCCCCAGGTAGCCGCGGGCGACGCCCTGGCCGCCCACGTACAGCTCGCCCGCCACGCCCACCGGGCGCGGCGCGAACGTCTCGTCCAGCACGTACAGCCGCGCCCCGGCCAGCGGGCGGCCGATCGGCGGAACGGCGTCCCCGGAGGTGAGGTCCGCGAAGGTGGCGCGAACCGTCGTCTCCGTGGGACCGTAGACGTTGATGAAGCGCCGTCCATCCCCCCAGCGCGCCACCAGCTCGCCCGTGCACGCCTCGCCGCCCACGATCAGCGTGCGCAGCTCCGGCAGCTCGGCGGCCGGGATCGCCGCCAGGGCGGAGGGGGTGAACTTCGCGTGGGTGATGCGCCGCTCGGCGAGCAGCCGCGCCAGCGGCGGCCCCGGAAGCAGCGCGTCCGCCGGCTCGCCGACCAGGCACGCGCCCGAGCAGAGCGCGGTGAAGATCTCCGCCACCGAGGTGTCGAAGCTGAGCGGCGCGAACTGCAGCACCCGCTCGCCCGGGCCGAACCCCAGCTTCTCCGTCTGCGCCATCACCAGCCGCGCGGCGGAGCGGTGGGTGATCATCACGCCCTTGGGCCGACCCGTCGTCCCCGAGGTGTAGATCACGTACGCGAGGTTGGCCGGCGCCGCGGCCGCTCCGGACACCGCGTCGAGCGCGGACGCGTCCGCATCCTCCCCGTCGATGAACAGCACCGTCCCGCCGGCGGCGGAGAACCCGGCCGCCATCCCGCCGCCGATCGCCCGCCCGGTGAGCAGGACGCCGGCGCGCGAATCCTCCAGCATGTAGCGCAGCCGCTCGGGCGGATACGACGGATCGAGCGGGAGATACGCGCCGCCGGCCTTGAGCACCCCGAGCAACACGACCGGCAGCTCCAGCGAGCGCTCCACGGAGAGCGCCACGACCGTCTCCGGTCCCACGCCCGCCCCGCGGAGCCTGCGCGCGAGACGCTCGGCGCGCGCGTCCAGATCGGCGTACGTCAGCGTCTCGCCCGCGAACTCTGCGGCGGGCGCGTCCGGCGTGCGCGCGGCCTGCGCCGCGAAGAGCGCGTGAAGCGTGCGCTCGGGGAGATCGGCGTCCGGAGCGTTCCACTCGTCCAGCACCAGGCGGCGCTCCGTCTCGTCCAGCAGCTCCAGCCCGGAGAGGCGGGCGTCGGGGTCGGCCGCGGCGCGCTCCAGCAGGCGCGCCAGGTGGCGCGTCATCCGCTTCGGCGTGGCGGCGTCGAAGAGGTCGGCGCGGTACGAGAGCGAGCCCCCCAGCCGCTCTCCCTCCGCCACCATGCGCAGGGTCAGGTCGAACTTCGCCGTTCCGCCGTCGGAGTCGACGGGGTCGATCTCCACGTCGCCCAGGCGCAGCTCGTCCTCGCGGCGCCCTGCCTGCTGGAGGGTGAACAGCACCTGGAAGAGCGGCGTGTGCGACAGGCTGCGCTCCACGTCCAGCTCGTCGACCAGGCGCTCGAAGGGGACGTCCTGGTTCGCCTGTGCCTCCAGCACGCCGTCGCGCACCCGCGCGATCACCTCGCGGAAGGTGGGGTCGCCGCCCAGGCCCGTGCGGATCACCAGCGTGTTGACGAAGAAGCCGATCAGCCCCTCCGTCTCCAGCCGCGTCCGGCCGGCGATCGGCGTCCCCACCACCACGTCGTCGCCGGCGCCGTAGCGGCCCAGGAGCATCTGCCACCCGGCCAGCAGCGTCATGTACAGCGAGGCGCCCTCGCGGCGGCTCAGCTCGCGCAGGGGCCGCGACGCGCCGGCCGGCAGATCGAAGCCGTGGCTCGCGGCGCGCCGGTTCGCGACGGCGGCGCGCGGGTGGTCGATGGGCAGCTCCAGCACCGCCGGCGCGCCGCGCAGGCGGTCGCGCCAGTACGCTGCCTGGCGCTCCAGCACCTCGCCCTCCAGCCAGCGCCGCTGCCACACCGCGTAGTCCGCGTACTGCACGGGGAGCCGGGGGAGATTCGGCTCCTCGCCACGCGCGTGGGCTCCGTAGAGCGCCGTGACCTCGCGCTGCAGGATCTCCATCGACCAGCCGTCGCTGGCGATGTGGTGCAGGGTGAAGAGCACCACCGACGCCTCGGCGCCCAGCCGCAGCAGGGCGCAGCGCATCACCGGCCCGCGCGCCAGGTCGAACGGCCGCGCTGCCTCCTGGTTCGCCAGCCGCTCGACCTCCACCGCGCGTTCCCCGGCCTCGAGTGCGGACAGGTCCACCACCGGCACCGCGACCGGCGCGGGCGGGTGGATCACCTGCACCGGCTCCCCATCCGCGCCGGTGCCGAAGGTGGTGCGCAGGACCTCGTGGCGGCGCACCACTTCCGTGAGCGCCCACCGCAGCCCGGCCGCGTCCAGCCCGCCGCCCAGCCGGAGCGCCACCGGGAGGTTGTACGCCGCGCTCCCCGGCTCCAGCCGGTCGATGAACCAGAGCCGCTGCTGCGCGAAGGAGAGGGGGAGCTCGCCCGACCGTTCGACGGGGAGGATCGGCGGCGCCTCTTCCCCCGTCCCGCGCAGCGCCTCGACGCGGCCTGCCAGCGCGCGCACCGTCTGCGCCTCGAAGACGGCGCGCAGCGGCACCTCCACGCCGAACGCCTGCCGCACCCGCGACACCATCCGGGTGGCGACGAGGGAATGCCCGCCCAGCCCGAAGAAGTTGTCCTCCACCCCCACCCGCTCCACGCCCAGCACCTCGCCCCAGATCTCCACCAGCACCTCCTCGGCGGCGGTGCGCGGCGCGACGTACACCTGCTCGGCTTCCGGGCCCTCCGGCGCGGGGAGCGCCCGCCGGTCCACCTTGCCGTTGGGGGTCAGCGGCAGCGCGTCGAGCGCCACGAACGCGCCCGGCACCATGTAGTCGGGGAGCCGCCGGGAGAGGTGCGCCCGCAGCGGCGGCACCGGCACCTCGGCGCCGGC
>DASQLJ010000569.1:0-2116 GCA_035630095.1 Longimicrobium sp. | reverse complement strand
GCACCACGCTCAACAATCCGCGCGTGGGTCCGGGCCGCGTCCTCAGCCAGGTGCCGCTCCCCGGGCAGGAGGCCGCGCGCGGCAGCGACGTGCGCGTGATCCTGAGCCTGGGGCCCGACCGGCGCGCCGTGCCCTCCATCGAGGGGATGGACAGGGACGAGGCGATCTCGCTGCTGCAGCGGATGGGCTTCCAGGTGCGCCTGCGCACCGTGCAGAACATGAAGGAAGAGGGCGAGCTGCTGGGGATGGAGCCGCGCGCCGGGGCGCAGGTGCCGATGCCGGGGATCGTGGTGCTCACCGTGAGCGGCGGCCCGCCGAAGGTGCTGACGCCCCGCGTGATCGCCACCACCCGCGACGACGCGGCGGCGCGGCTGCAGGCCGTCGGGCTGCGGCTGGGGCGCGTGAGCTACGACCCAGAGTCCACGCAGCCGCTCGGCGACGTGGTGGCGCAGAGCCCCGAGCCGGGAGACAGCATCCGGATGGGCGGCGCGGTGCGGATCACCGTCAGCGGCAGCGACCCCAACCCGCCGCCGCCCCCCGACACCATCCCCGTCGCCCCCGTGGACAGCGCCGCCGCCACCGACCTCGACGAGCCCGAGCCCACCGAGCCCGACCCCGAGCCCGCCCCGCCGCCGGCCACGCCCGGCACGGGGACACGGGAGCCGGATCGCGGGTAGAAGGTCGACGGAGCGTTTCCGCGGCGTCGCGCCCTCTCCGGCCGGCTTAGGTTAGGCCGTCCACCTCTCCCGTTCCGGGAGAGGTTGTGGGGACGGGCACCCGGCCACCCCGAGGGCTTTGGCGTGGACAGACTCCGCAGGCCCCGCGAGACCCACCACCCTCTCCCGCGAAGCGGGGGAGGGCGAGCGCTCTCAGGCGCGGGGAGGGGGCCCCGCGGCGCCGGCCCGACGCGCGAGCATTCGACATGCAGTCGTATCCTCTTCCAACGCTTGATGATACACACACTGGCGAGCGGATGACCGAGAGCAACAGGCGGCAGTGGATCGTGGTCGCCGCGGTGGTGGCGCTGCTGGCGATGCTGGTGGGCGTCGGCTGGACGATGCGCGACCGGTTCTTGCCGGTCGAGGTCGGCAGCTCGGCGCCCGAGGTGCACGCCACCGACATGCGCGGCAAGCCCGTGCGGCTGTCGGAGCTGCGCGGGCAGGTGGTGCTGCTGAACATCTGGGCCACCTGGTGCGGCCCCTGCCAGCAGGAGATGCCGTCCATGCAGCGCCTCTACCAGACGCTCCGTGGCGAGGGGCTGCGCATGGTGGCGGTGAGCATCGACGCCAAACCGGGGAAGCTCGACCCCAGCGGCCGCCAGGGCGGCGACGTGGCCGAGTTCGCGCGCGCCTTCGGCCTCAGCTTCGACATCTGGCAGGATCCCAGCGCCGCCATCGCCCGCGACTACCGCACCACCGGCGTTCCCGAGAGCTTCCTGGTGGACCGCGACGGCAAGATCGTGAAGAAGGTGATCGGGGCCACCGAGTGGGACGACCCGGCCAACGTCGCGCTGATCCGCCGCCTGCTGAAGGAGTGACGGTGCGGCTCAAGGTGCGCCGGCTCACCTACCAGTGGCGGCTGAAGCTGACCTCGCTGGCGCTCGCCATCCTCCTGTGGGTGGTGGTGACCGCCGAGCAGGTGACCACGCAGTGGATCCCCGTGCGCGTGGACGCCGTGGTGCGCGACCCCGGCTACGTGCTGGCCGGCGGCGCCGACCCGGCCTCGGTGCGCGTGCGCTTCCGCGGGGCCGGGCGCGAGCTGTGGGAGCTGGCGCTGGGCCGGCCCACGCTCGTCCTGGCCGTGCGCAACGTGGGGAACGCGCGCACCTTCTCGCTCGACCCCGGGATGGTGCGGCTCCCCGAGGGGCTGCGCGGCGTGGACGCCACCGACGTGCGCCCCGCCGTGGTTCGCCTGGACCTGCAGCGCCAGGTGACGCGCAGCGTGCCGGTGCACGCGCGCATCGGCACCCTCTCGGCGCGGCGGTTCGTGCTGCAGGACAGCCCCCGCGTCACCCCCGCCACCGTGGAGATCACCGGCCCCGAGGCCGCCCTCTCGCGCGTTGAGGCGGTGAGCACGCACGCCTTCGAGATCGTGCGCGACGACAGCACCTTCTCGC
>DASQLJ010000568.1:0-8134 GCA_035630095.1 Longimicrobium sp. | reverse complement strand
CCTCGACCCTCCCGGACCTCCTGATGGATGAAGCGGGAGACCATGTCTCGGGGCGCCAGGTCCTTGAGCGTCGGGGCATACCGCTCCGCGAACGCCTCTCCATTGCCGTTTCGGAGGATGCCACCTTCGCCGCGAGCCGCCTCCGACAGCAGGATCCCCAGCTTGTAGAGGCCGGTGGGGTGGAACTGGTAGAACTCCATGTCCTCCAGCGGCACCCCCGCGCGCAGCGCGACCGCGACCCCGTCGCCCGTGTTCGCGTGCGCGTTCGACGTGATCGACCAGATGCGCCCGAAGCCGCCGGTGGCGAACTCCACCGCCTTGGCGCGGAAGACGTGCAGGTCGCCGCTCTGGATGTGCCACGCCACCACGCCGCAGCAGCGGCCGTCGTGGATCAGCACGTCCACCACCTGGAACTCGTCGTAGAAGTCGACGCCGTTCTTGATGCAGTTCTGGTAGAGCGTCTGCAGGATCATGTGCCCCGTGCGGTCGGCCGCGTAGCAGCTCCGGCGCACGGGCCCCTGCCCGAAGTGGTGCGTGTGCCCGCCGAAGGGGCGCTGGGCGATCTTCCCGTCGGCCGTGCGGCTGAAGGGGAGCCCCATGTGCTCCAGCTCGATGATGACGGGGACGGCCTCCTCGCACATCGTCTCGATGGCGTCCTGGTCGCCCAGGTAGTCCGACCCCTTCACGGTGTCGAAGGCGTGCCACTCGGGGTGGTCTTCCTCCAAGTTGGCCAGCGCCGCGCAGATGCCGCCCTGCGCCGCGCCCGTGTGCGAGCGCGTGGGGTAGAGCTTGGAGATGACCGCGGTGCGCAGGTTGGGGTTGCGCGACAGGTAGATGGCCGTCATCAGCCCCGCCCCGCCGCCGCCCACCACCAGCGCGTCGTACGTATGCGTGTGGATCATGCGGGATGCCCCGGAACGGCGGGGTTGAACGTCAGGAGGGCGAAGATCCCCCAGGCCAGCGAGACCAGGACGATGGTGTAGAGCACGGCCTTGGTGGCCACGCGCGGGCCCGGCTTGCGCACGTAGTCCTCGATGCTGTAGCGCAGGCCGTTCAGCCCGTGCAGCATGGCGAACGACACCAGCCCCACGTTGAACAGCCGCCAGAACGGGTTGGTCCAGCGCTCGCGGACCATGTCGGCCGAGAGGTGCTCCACCCCCACCACCAGGTTCCACCAGGTGAGGTGGTAGAGCGTCATGAAGATCAGCGCGAACCCGCTGATGCGCATGAAGAACCAGGCGTACAGCTCGAAGTTGGTGCGCTGGTCCTTCCCCGGGCGGTTGTAGCCGCCCCGCTGGTTGCGGACGAGGTCGCTCATCGGGCGCGCTCCGTGACCGGGGGCGCCGTCTGCTGCACCTGCGCCGGGCCGCGGTAGTCGCTGATCGACGGCTGCCGCGACTGCATCCGCGCCCGGTGGCGCGCCGTCCCCGGCTCGTCGGCCAGGCCGAAGAGCGGCGCCAGCATGATCCACGCGACGGGAAGGATGAGCACCACCGCCGCGCCGACGGCCGCCAGCCCCAGGCGGCGCTGGTGGCGCATCACCGCGGGCCAGAAGTCCTGAACGATGATGCGCAGCCCGTTGATCGCGTGGAACAGCACCGAGAAGAAGATCAGCAGCTCGGCCACGCGGAACACCGGGTGGCGGTAGATCTCCAGCGCATGGTCGTACAGCCCGGGCCAGTAGATGACCAGGGCGGTGTCGATCACGTGGACGATCAGGAAAAGGAGGATGCCCAGGCCCGTGGCCCGGTGCAGGAGCCACGTCCACATCCCCTCGCGCCCGCGGTACCGGAGCGCGGTCCACAGCCCTCGGACCCTGTGCACGGTAGCCATTTGGTCGTCTCGCCTTCCAGGTCGGGTCTCTCGTGCGTCGGTCCGTGCGCCCCCACGGCAGACGCGCCGCGAGCCTTTCGGCGCGCGGCGCGCGTGCGTGGGCGGCGTCCCGCTACTGCACCAGCTTCATCGGCTCGAGCACGGCGTCGGCGCTCGCCTTCAGCGCCGCGCGCTCGTCGTCGGTGAGCTCCACCTCGATCACCCGCTCCATCCCGCCGCGGCCCAGCAGCACCGGCACGCCCAGGAACAGGTCGTTGAAGCCGTACTCGCCCTGCAGCCACGCGGCGCAGGGAAGGATGCGCTTCTTGTCCTTCACGATCGCCTCGGCCATCTGCACGGCGCCGGCGCTGGGCGCGTAGTACGCCGAGCCGGTCTTGAGGAAGCTCACGATCTCGGCGCCGCCGCCGCGCGTGCGCTTCACGATCGCGTCGAGCTTGTCCCGCGCGATGAGCTGCGTGACCGGGATCCCGCTCACCGTGGTGTAGCTGATCAGCGGCACCATGGTGTCGCCGTGGCCGCCCAGCACCATCGCCTGGATGTCTTCCACGCTCACGCCGATCTCGGTGGCCAGGAAGGCGCGGTAGCGCGCGGTGTCGAGCACGCCCGCCATCCCGATCACCCGCTCGCGCGGGAAGCCGCTGGCCTTCATCGCCACGTAGCACATCACGTCCAGCGGGTTGCTGACCATGATGATGATGGCGTCGGGCGAGACGCGCGCGATGTTCTCGCTGACCTGGCGGACGATGTTGGCGTTGGTGTTGAGCAGGTCGTCGCGGCTCATCCCCGGCTTGCGGGCGATCCCGGCCGTGACGATGTAGATGCCGCTCCCGGCGCTCTCCTCGTAGCCGTTGCTGCCGATGATGCGGCTGTCGAAGCCCTCGATCGGCGCCGACTGCCACTGGTCGAGCCCCTTGCCCTGCGGGATGCCCTCGGCGATGTCGATCAGCACCACCTGGCGCGCCAGCTCCTTCTCGGCGACGCGCTGGGCGGCGGTGGCACCCACGTTCCCCGCCCCGACGACCGTAATCTTGTCCATGACCCGTTCTGGATTCGGTTTTCAGTAGCCCGCGCGCGCAAAAACGCCCCTGGCGCCGGGAACATAGACCGTGCTCCATGGCGTGTCAAACGCAGGTCGCGGCGCCGTAACGGCGGTGCTCCGGAAGTGTCGAGGGATCTCCCCACGGCGCCCGGAGCGGAGGGTCGAGACCGGAACATCTGACGGTCCGCGGATGGAGTGCGATGGGGCAGAGGTCGAGCCGCCGGCGACCCTGCCGGTCGGTTTTCAGCAGTACGGCGGCTGCGTCTCGCACGCGCAGGAGTCGTCGCACGTAGGAGAGCTGCAGTCCGTGGGGCGCCAACTGCCGCAGGCGTCCCAATAGGTATCGTTCCCCCGGACAGTTCCGCGAACATCCTCGCTGCCGGAGCTGGCCCTGAACGACACCACCTTCAGGTCATCGATGTTGAGCGCGAGCTTCTTCATGGAGAGTCTCCTCATCTGGCGGTGAGTCGAATGCAGGTCTTGTGAAGCAGGATAGCCGACCCCGCTCTCAAGTACAACGGAGGACATCACGTGGAGCTCGTGCGTGTTGTCCGCCAGGACCAGCTGGAACGGGATGGACGATGGGGGAGCTGGTGGACGCCCGCGTCGACGGCGTCGGATCACCGGTTCGACGTGCCCGTCTGCCGGATCGCCTCGTACAGCGCGATGCCGACGGAGGTGGCCAGGTTGAGCGAGCGCGCGCCGGGGCGCATGGGGATGCGCAGGCAGCGGTCGGGATCGCGCGCGAGCAGATCGTCCGGCAGGCCGCGCGATTCGGGGCCGAAGAGAAGCACGTCGCCGGGCGCGAAGTCCGCGTCCCACAGCGTCCGCTCCGCCTTCGTGGTCAGCATCCACACGCGCCGTCCGGCGACGGCGTCCGCGAAGTCGCTCCAGGCCACGTGGTGCGTGTAATCGACATCCTCCCAGTAGTCCATCACCGCCCGCTTCGCCTTGGGATGGGTGAAGGAGAAGCCGAGCCGGCCGATCAGGTGCAGCGGCGACCCCGTCGCGCCGCAGAGGCGGGCGACGTTCCCCGCGTTCGGCGGGATCTCGGGCTCATACAGCGCCACGTGGATCGGATCGGAGATCGGGAGCACCGCGCGTCGGGAGATCGGGTGTCGAGCGGCTGAGCCGCGGCCAGCGTCGAAGCCGCACAAGCTACGCGACGCGAAACCGGTACGGAACGAGGGACCGATCAGTATCACGATGGGTTTGCGCCCTCCACCAACGGCAGCGGCACGACTCGAGGCGGACGCGATGCCCGTTCCGCGCCCCCTCGCCTCGGCTGCGCCGGCGCCTGTAGTCCGCGAAGGCGGACTTCGTGTGTTTGTTGCCGCGGATTCATCCGCCCCGGGACTCCCTGGCGCGTAGATACGTCGAGGCGAGCACGACATCGATGCTCCGACCTCGGTCCGCCGATTCACACCATCCGCCGACGCGGTTCACCGGACGTTTCCGGCGCCCGGCCCGAAACCTGCCTTGTTGCGCGCCAATCGTACATGGTTCGTTCAGCGTAACGAAGGCGACATCGACATGAGAAAGACCGTTTGCGCGGCACTGGCGGGGCTCGCCCTGGCCGCGGGGTGCAAGGACAACGACGGCGGGGACCAGAAGGCGCCGCCCCCGGAGCGCGGCACCGCCCAGGCGGCGCGGCCCACGAGCGGCGCCGACATCCCCTACGTGGCCGACACGGCGCTCACGCCGCAGCAGATCGAGCAGGGGCGGTTCGCGCAGGACTGGACCAAGGTGGTGAAGCTCGACACCACCGGCGCCGGCGTGCCGGTGCGCAACCCCGAGAAGCTGGAGCAGATCACCGCCCGGCGCGTGAACAGCGGCGCCATGGTGCTGCCGCTCAGTGGCCAGGTGTCGGGCCCCAGCGTGCTGCGCGTGCAGATCCTGCTGGACCGCGCGATGTTCTCGCCGGGCGAGATGGACGGGCACTACGGGAAGAACACCGCCAAGGCCGTGTACTTCTTCCAGCAGTCCAACAACCTGCCCACCACCGCCCGCGTGGACAGCGCCACGTTCAAGGCGCTCGCGCGCGTCGGCGGGTCGCCCGACAACCTGATCGTGCAGCACCGGCTGACCGCCGACGACGTGAAGGGGCCCTTCATCGAGATCCCCGAGAACGTGCAGGCGCAGGCCAAGCTCGAGTGCTCGTGCTACAGCTCGCTGTCGGAGAAGCTGGGCGAGACGTTCCACATGGCGCCCGACCTGCTGGAGATGCTGAACCCCGGCGTGAACCTGGACGCGCTGCAGGCGGGGCAGACGATCAACGCGCCGCTGGTGCGCGCCCCCAACGCCGGCCGCGACGTGCGCGTGGCGCAGATCGTGGTGTCGGGCCAGGGGAGCTACGTGCAGGCGCAGGACGCGAGCGGCAAGGTCCTCTTCCACTTCCCGTCCACCCTGGGCGCCACCTACGACCCGTCGCCCAGCGGCGAGTTCAAGGTGACCAACATCGAGCAGAACCCGGTGTGGCACTACCAGCCGGAGCTGATCGCCACCGCGCCCGACACGGCGACCGAGGCGATGGTTCCGGGCGGGCCCAACAACCGCGTGGGCGCGGTGTGGATGGCGCTCTCGGCGCCGCACTACGGCATCCACGGCACCAACAAGCCCGAGACGATCGGCTACGCCACCTCGTCGGGGTGCGTGCGGCTGACCAACTGGGACGCGCAGTTCCTCTCGCTTCGCATCAGCCGCGGGGTGCCGGTGCACTTCAAGGACATCCAGGGCCGCGCCAGCGACCAGTCGTTCGGCGACCAGGGGATGTCGGGGAGCAACCGCGCGCCGGGCCGCGGCCCCGCCACCGGGGCGCGCGTGGACAGCGCCGCGAGCGCCGCCAGCGGCGAGGCCAAGGGCGGTTCGCGGGGCACCCCCGCCGGCAGCCGCCGCTCCGGCTCGCGCGACACGGCGTCGTCGGGCCGCTCGGGCCCCGGTTCGGGCTCCGGTTCGGGCTCCAGCTCGCGCGACACGAGCAAGACGCGCTGAGCCGAAGGCCGAACGTCCGCAGCACACGAAGAACCCCCGCCGTCTCGCGACGGCGGGGGTTCTCGCGTTTCCGTATCGACAACCCGTCCATCCGGGCACCGCCAACGCATCGGTGGAATCCCACGATTCGTTTCGGGCGCGTGATGAAGGAGCGCGCCCGCGAGTACGGGCTATTCGACCGGGACGTCACCCGACACCACGCGGTTGCGGCCGGCGCCCTTGGCGGCGTACAGGCGCGCGTCCGCGGCGGCGACGAGCGCGTCGGGCGAGTCGGTCGCGGCGTTCCCCGCCACGCCGAAGCTGGCGGTGACGCGCAGCCCGGGCACGGACGGCCACGCGTGCGCCTCGATGGCGGCGCGCAGCTTCTCGCAGAGGCCGGCGGCGCGCTCGGGCGGCGTTTCCACCAGCAGCAGCAGGAACTCCTCGCCGCCGTAGCGGCCCACCACGTCCACCGCGCGCGTGCCCTCGCGCAGGATGCGGGCGACCTCGCGCAGCACGGCGTCGCCGGTGGCGTGCGACCAGCGGTCGTTCACGTCCTTGAAGTGATCGACGTCCACCATCACCGCCGACAGGTCGCGGCCGAAGCGGCGGGCGCGCTCCCATTCCAGGGCCAGCTCGGCGTCGAGGTGCCGGCGGTTGAACACGCCGGTGAGGCCGTCTTCGCGCGTCAACCGCTCCAACTCGGCGGCCTGGGCGCGCAGCGTCTCCAGCAGCCGCGCCTTCTCGTCGTTGGCGGCGGAGAGCGCGTCGTTGCGGGCGCGCAGCAGCTCGGCCTCGCGCTGCGAGCGCTCGATCTCGGCCTGCACCAGCAGCCCCTGGATGCGCCGCTCCGCCTCGGCGCCGTTCACCTCGTCCTCCACGCGGTGGTAGGCGCGGAAGTGCTCCAGCGCCGCCGCCATGTCACCCGCCGCCTCGTATGCCTCCGACAGCGCCAGGTGCGCCTCGTAGGCGATCCGCGGCGACTCGATCCGCTTCGCCAGCGCCAGGGCGGCACGCAACTCGTTCATGCCGGACGCGTCACCTGACTCGACGAGCGCCCGGCCCAGCCCTATCCGCGCCTCGGCCTCCAGGTAGGCGGTCTCGGCTGTCACGGCGACATCAACGGCTTGCTGGTAGAAGCCCAGGGCGGCGGGCAAGTCGCCCAGCTTGCGATGCACGTCGCCGAGGTCGCGCAGCACGTCGGCGCGGGTAAGAAGGTGTCCCGTCACGAGCGAATGCCGCAGTGCCTCCTGGTAAAGGCCAAGGGCGCGCGGATAGTCGTGCAAAGCCTCGTAGCTCGAGCCCAGGTTCACCAACGCGACGCCTTCTCCGACCCGGTCCTCGAGCTGGCGTTTGAGAGCGAGCGCGCGCCTGTGATGTTCCAGGGCTTCGGCATATCGCCCAAGCCGCCCGTGTATGTTTCCGATGTTGTTCAAGGCATGTGAGAGGCCGAGCAAATCGCCTTGTTCCTCCTTCAGAACGAGGGCGGCGCCGTAGTGTTCGAGCGCCCGCGGAAAGTCGGAGAGATGGTAGTAGACGTTTCCCAGGTGAATCAGCGAGTCACCCTCTCCGACGCGATCCCCGGCCTCGCGCTGCAACGCCAGCGCACTCACCTGCGCCTGAAGGGCCGCAGGGTATTCGGCGCGTCGCCAGTGCACGCTCCCGATCCAGTTTAGCGCGCCTGCCTTCCCGACCCCATCGCCCAGTCCATCGAAAAGCCGTTCAGCGGAGTTAAGGTCGGCGAGTGCCTCTTCATGCTGCAGGATCAGGTATCTGCAGCAGCCCGCGTTGCGTAGCGCATGCGCCTCACCGTGCGCGTACCCGGCCGCGCGGGCCGCGTCGCGGGCCTGCTCCGCCACACGCACCCCTTCGGCCGCATCGGTGCGGCGCAGCTCCCACGCGCGCTGGTTCAGCGCGTCGACGGCGGCGCGCGCCTGCTCGTCGGGCTGCTGGCGGGAGATGTCGATGGGAGTGCCGGCCATGCGGTGCTCCGGGCCAGGGGGCGAAGAAGCCCGTGCGGGACGGGCTCCTGGGCGGCCGGTGCGGTTCCGTTGCGGGCGATGGCGCCCCGGCTGACGGTGGGAGGGCGGTCAGTTGCGGGTGAAGCGGCGCACGTCCTGGTCGCGGACGAGGTGCTTCACCAGTGCGTCGTGCTCGGGTGGCGGGGCGGAGAGGCCGAAGGTGACCTCCACGTCGTCGCCGTCGCGCTTCATCCCCTCCACGTGCAGCGTGATCTTGTCGCCCGTGAAGCGCTGGGCCAGCCTGTCGAGCACGTCGCTCTCGGGGTCGATG
>DASQLJ010000567.1:0-13980 GCA_035630095.1 Longimicrobium sp. | reverse complement strand
CGCCGCTGAACGCCATCATCGGCTACCTGCAGCTCCTGGAGATGGACGTGAGCGGCGCGCTCGCCGACACGCAGCGCACCTACGTGCAGCGCGCGCAGGAGAGCTCGCACCACCTGATGCGCCTGGTGAGCGACGTGCTCGACTTCTCCAAGAGCGAGACGGCTCGCCTGGCCGTGGCGCACGAGGAGGTGGGCGCCGCCGAGACCGCTCGCGGCGCCGTGGCCCTGGTGCGCCCCCAGGCCGCCGGACGCCTGCTCACGCTGGTGGACGAGACCGGCTCCGCCGCCGGCCTGCGCTACGTGGGCGACGAGCACCGCGTGCGCCAGATCCTGGTGAACCTCCTCTCCAACGCCATCAAGTTCACCCCCGCCGGAGGGCGCGTGACGCTGGAGTGCCGCGCGCAGACCGACGGCGCCGGGGCGTCGTGGCTCGATTTCGTGGTCACCGACACCGGCGAGGGGGTCAAGCCGGAAGACGCCGAGCGGATCTTCGAGCCGTTCGTGCAGGGCGCCGCGGGGCTCACCCGCCCGCACGGCGGCACCGGGCTGGGGTTGCCGATCAGCCGCCGGCTGGCGCGGCTGATGGGGGGCGACGTCACGGTGGACCGCACCGGCCCCGGCGCCACCTTCACGCTGCGCCTCCCCGCCGGCGCGTCCTCCCCCGCGCCGTCGGGCGAGCCGCGGCCCCGCGCCGAGCGCCCGCGCCACCCGCGGGAGGACGCCGACCGCGCGGCGGCGGGCCGGGGGCTCGCGGAGGCCGGCAAGACGCTGATGCGCCAGATCGGGCAGACCGTGGACGAGTTCGTCGCCCGCGCGCGCGCCGAGCCGGTGCTGGCGTTCACCGACGAGATGAGCGACGTGGACGTGGCCGACCACCTGGGCACGCTGGTGACCGACGTGGCCAACTCGCTGTCGATCCTGGGGAACGCGGGCGGCGAGCCCAGCGACCTGCTGGCCGACGGGAGCAAGATCCAGCGCGTGATCGGCGAGCTGCACGGTGCCCAGCGCGAGCGCATGGGGTGGACCGAGGACCAGCTCCTGCGCGAGGTGGAGCTCGTGCGCGAGGTGTGCCTGGGCTCGCTCACCCGCACCCTGGCTGGCGAGCCGCGCGCCGCCGAGGCCGCCATCTCGGCGCTCGACTGGCTCCTGGGCGAGCGGAAGCGCGCCTGCCTCAGCGGCTTCCGCGGCTCCGCCGGCGCCGCCGCCTGACGGCGGGGGCGAGTCCACGCCCGCAGCATCGTCGTGGAGTTGCCCGAAAGCCGGTCGCGCCATCCGCGCAGACGGCACGATCCGGCCGGCCGAAACGTATCGGCCGGCCGTTTCGCATGGGTACGCCTCTCCTCCAGGGCACCTTTGGCGGAGCTTGACGCGTGCGGATGTCGGTATATACTTTTGTTGAAATTTACGATTCCGCTCAAGCCGTGAGACCACGCATGATCAAGGAAGTGACCTTCCGCCAGTACGGGGGCTCCCTCGGCACCACGCTCCCCAAGGCGATGACCGACCGGCTGAACCTGGGCCCCGGCGACAAGGCGTATGCGGTGGAGACGGAGAACGGAATCCTGCTGACGCCGTACGACCCGGAGTTCGCGCGGGTGATGGAGGCAGAGGCGCGCATCAGCAAGAAGTACTCGAACGCGCTGCGCGAGCTGGCGAAGTGACGGAGCCGCTCTGGCTGCAGCGCGGGTGGGTGGACGCGCTGCACTTCCAGCAGCTCAAGCGATTCGGAGGGCTCTACGGCATCCGCGACGAAGGGGCAATCGAGTCCGCGCTCGCGCGTGCGCGCAACCAGTGGGTGTACGCGGATGAGCCGCCGGAGGTCGCCACCCTCGCCGCGGCGTACGGGTTCGGCCTGGCCCGCGGCCACGGCTACTCCGACGGGAACAAGCGCATCGGCTTCGTCGCGATGGCGGTCTTCCTGGACCTGAACGGGTGGGACCTGGACGCGCCGGAGCCGGAAGTCGTCCGCATCATGCTCGGCGTCGCGGCCGGAGAGGTGGCGGAAGCGGAGTTCGCCGCGTGGATCCGGCAGCATCTACGGCCGCTGGAGCCTGGCTGATTTCCACCGGGCGGCTCCCGTTTCCTCCGCCATTCGACCGACGCGGCTGCTCCCCGCCCTACCAGTCCACCGGCTTGTAGTCCTTCAGGAACTTGCCCCACACGTGGCGGCCGGTGTTGATGCCGTCGATGATGGGGTCCACGATCCGCGCGGCGCCGTCCACGATGTCGAGCGGGGGGTGGAAGCCGTGCTCCTCGCGCTTGCGCGCCGCGATCTCCGCGGGATCCTCGTCCGTCACCCAACCGGTGTCCACGCTGTTCATGTGGATGCCGTCGGCGTGGTAGTCGGGCGCCGAGGTGCGCGTCATCATGTTCAGCGCGGCCTTGGCCATGTTGGTGTGCGGGTGGCGCGTGGTCTTGAAGCGGCGGTAGAACTGCCCCTCCACCGCCGAGACGTTGACGATGTGCTTGTCGCGCCCCGGCGCGCGCAGCATCAGCGGCTTCAGGCGCGCGTTGATGATGAAGGGCGCCACCGCGTTCACCAGCTGCACCTCCAGCAGCTCCACCGACGGCACCTCGGCCAGCTTCAGCCGCCACGAGTTGCGCCCGCGCAGGTCCACCTGCTGCAGGTCCTGATCGAGCCGGCCGACGGGGAAGAGCGCCGTCTGCGCCACCTGCTCCTCGTCCAGCAGCCGCACCTGCGACAGCTCCGCCGCGTGCGTGAGCCCCGCGAGCTCCGACGTTCGCCGATCCAACGCCACCTCCGTCCCACTACCGGCGGCGGCGCCCTCGGGGAGCATGTGGTAGCCGCGCAGCCCCTCGTAGCCGCCGAGGAGACGGCGGACCGGCTCGGCGAGGCGGTGCAGCGGCGCGGTCTCGCCCTCCATCATGTGCGCGTAGAACTCGGGCGGGCGGCGCACGGTCTGGCAGGCGTTGTTGATGATGAAGTCGAGCCGGTCGCGCGTCTCCAGCAGCTCGCGGCAGAACGCCTCCACGCTGGGCGTGTGGCGCAGGTCCAGCCCGAAGATCTCCAGCCGGTGCCCCCACTCGGCGAAGTCGGGCTCCTGCGCGTAGCGCGCGGCCGAGTCGCGCGGGAAGCGCGTGGTCACGATCAGGTGCGCGCCCGCGCGCAGCAGCTTGATCCCCGCCTGGTAGCCGATCTTCACCCGCCCGCCGGTGAGCAGCGCCACCCGCCCGCTCAGGTCGGCCGTCTCGCCGCGCTTGCGGTAGTTCAGCTCGGCGCACCCGGGGCAGAGCTGGTCGTAGAAGTGGTGCAGCTCCGCGTAGTCGCGCTTGCAGACGTAGCAGTTCTGCGGCTCCAGCGCCTCGCGGACGTCGTCCACCCCATTGTCGTCCACCCCATCATCGACCGTGTCCCGCGGGTCGAAGTCCACCGGCGCGAACTGGTGCGGCGTGGCGAACACCGGCGCCTCGCGCAGCCTGCGGATGCCGGTGGCGTTCAGCACCCGGTCGCCGCGCTGCGCCCGGGCGGCCTTCCGCTCGCGCCTGGTCTCCTTCAGCAACCGGCGGCGGTCCAGCGCATCGGGGCGCGAGACGCGGCCGGCGGCCTGCAGCAGGCGCAGCCGCTCGTCGGCGCTCAGCCTGCCCAGCAGCGCCCGGTCGGCGGCGATCTGCTCCAGCAGCTCGGCCGCGGCGCGCGCGCGCTCGACCAGCGCGGCGGCTTCGCTTTCGGGAGATGGGGGGCCGTTCACGGTATGGCTCTGCATGTGTCCCGGTCGATTCGTCCCCCGCCACGCATCGGCGGGGAGTGCAAGAAGAAGCCGGCCTCCGCGCTCCACGAAGGTCGGCCGATGAGTCGCTGTCCATCTTCGAGACCGGCGCTCCGGGCCGAAGCCCATCATCAACCAGATTCGAGAGCGTCCGGTACACCGCAGCGCGTCGGACGTGCGCCGTAGATCCATCTCCCCCTGACACGCCGTTTGTCTCCGTCCATTGCGCGACCGACGTCGGACGTTGAACTTCCTGACGCCGTGAACAGGCACCTACGCCCGCCTCGCCGCGCCCGCCTACCGGTCTCTCTCCACGAACAGGATGTCTCTGCCCATGATCGACACACGGTCCGTATTGCTGCGCCCGTTGCTCCGTAAAGCCGCGCTCCTGGCCACCCTGCTCGCCACGGCCGTCACCGCCGCGTGCGACGACACCACCGGCGCGGACGACGACCGCGAGGTGGTGCTGGGCGGCATCTTCTCGCTCACCGGCAACTGGATGTCGCTGGGCGTCACCAGCAAGGCGGCGATGGAGATGGCGGTGGAGGACGTGAACGCCTACGCCGCCGGCCGCGGCATCACCTTCCGCGCAGACATCCGCGACACCAAGCTGGATCCCGCCACCGCGCTGGCCGCGGTGACGGCGCTGCGCCAGGCGGGGGTGCAGGTGGTGATCGGCCCGCAGTCGAGCGCCGAGCTGGCCACCCTGAAGCCGTACGTGGACGCCAACCCCGTGCTGGTGGTGAGCCAGTCGAGCACCGCCGGCACGCTGGCGATCAAGGACGACCGCATCTTCCGCTTCACCCCCGCCGACAGCCTCGAGGGCGTGGCCACCGCCGCGCTGATCTGGTCCGACGGCGTGCGCACCATCGTCCCCATCTGGCGGGCGGACGCGGGGAACCAGGGGCTGCACACCGCCACCGCCGCGCGCTTCGCCGGGATGGGCGGCACCGCGATGGCCGGCATCGAGTACGCGGCCACCACGAACAGCTTCGCCGCCACGGTGGCGGTGCTGGGCGCCCAGGTGCGGCAGGCGCTGGCCACCCGCCCGGCCAGCCAGGTGGCCGTCTACTACGCCGGCTTCGACGAGACGGCGGACGTCTTCGCGCTCGCCGCGGCGGACCCGGTCCTCGCCTCCGTCCGCTGGTACGGCGCCGACGGGATCGCGCAGAGCGCCGCGATCACCAGCCGCCCGGCCGCGGTGGCGTTCGCCGAGACGGTGGGCTTCCCCGCCCCGCTCTTCGGGCTCGACCCGTCGGCGCAGGTGAAGTGGCAGCCGCTGGCCGCGCGCATCAAGGCCCGCGCCGGCAGCGACCCCGACGCCTTCGCCCTGGCCGTGTACGACGCGGTGTGGGTGGCGGCGCAGGCGTACCTCGCCTCGCCGCGCAACGTGGGCACCAACGAGCTGGCGGCGCGCTTCGTGTCCACCGCGGGCTCGTACTACGGCGCCACGGGGTGGACGGTGCTGAACGCCGCGGGCGACCGGCAGTTCGCCAACTTCGACTTCTGGGCCGTGCGTCCCTCCGGCTCCACCCACGCCTGGACGCGCGTGGCGCTGTACGACACCAAGCTCGGGACGCTCACGCGGTTCTGATCCGCCTCGGATCTCCCGCAAGAACGACGGGGTCACACAGAGGCACGGAGACACGGAGAACTGCTCGCTTTTCTCCGTGTCTCCGTGCCTCCGTGCGACATCCAGCGGTCCCCGGTCCACGGACTCGACTTCGGGATGCAGCGACACTCTCCAATCCACGGAGGCAGACGATGCCACGTACCCTGTCCGCAGCGGTCCTGGCGCTCGCCCTGTTCTCCGCCCCCGCCGCCGCGCAGCCCGGCGAAGGGGCGGACGCGTCGCGCCGCACGATCGCGGTGAGCGGCGAATCCGAGATCCGCGTGCAGCCCGATGAAGTCGTGCTCACGCTGGGCGTGGAGACCTTCCACGAGAGCCTGCAGGCAGCCAAGAGCGACAACGACGCGCGCGTGGCCGCGGTGATCCGCGCGGCGCGGGCACGCGGCGTTCCCGAGCAGCGCGTGAAGACCGACTACTTCGTGGCCGAGCCGCGCTACGAGGGCAACACCCGCGACGAGTACCGGGTGCTGGGCTACCTCGTGCGCAAGTCGGTGGTGGTCACGCTGGGCGACATGGCCGCCTTCGAGCCGCTGCTGGCGGATGCGCTGACCGCCGGGGCCACGCACATTCACGGCGTGGACTTCCGCTCCACGCGGCTCCGCGCGCACCGCGACAGCGCGCGCGTGCTGGCGGTGAACGCCGCGCGCGAGAAGGCCCAAGCGCTCGCGGGGCAGCTCGGCCAGCGGCTGGGGGAGCCGCTCACCATCCGCGAGGGCTTCAACGGGTGGGCCTCGGGATACGGCGCCGGGTGGGGCGGCCGCGCCGGCGCGATGGCGAACGCGGTGCAGAACTCCGCCGACGGCGGCGGAGGCGCCCCGGCCGAGGGCACCACCAGCCCCGGCCAGATCTCCGTCCGCGCCAGCGTGAGCGTGGTCTTCGAGCTGGTCCCCATGCGCGCCGCCGCCGCCCCGCCGCGTCCCTGAGCTGCTCGCGTCACGTCACGAACCGAAAAGCGGAACGGCCCGGAGATGCTGTCTCCGGGCCGTTCCGCGTCTTCCGCTGGACCTTTAGCGCATTCGCGCACTAGCGCATTGGCGCACCCGTCAGCGGTGCCGAATCGAGCCTCAGTACCACTTCGTCAGCTCGATCCCCTGGTAGTAGTGCTTCAGGATCTCCTCGTACGTCCGGCCCTTCTCGGCCATCCCCACCGCGCCCGTCTGCGACAGGCCCACGCCGTGGCCGAAGCCGCCGCCGTACACCACGAAGCCGTCCACCTCGCCGGTGTGCCTGTCCGTCACCGGCTCGATGAAGAACAGCGTGCTCAGCAGCGACTGCTGGGCGCCGCTGGCGTTGATGAACTTCAGCGAGGTGCGGATGTGGTCGCGCGTGTCGGTGAACGTCCCCGCCTCGGTCACGTACTCGATGGCGGTCACGCGCCCCGACGGGCCGCGCTCGGTCACGTTGATCGCCAGCACCTTGCCCACCGGCTGCCCCGCGTGCACCGAGATCACGTCGCTGATCTGCTGGGCGCTCCACTCGAACGTCCAGCGGTGGAAGCGCGCCCAGTCGCTCTCGAAGTCGCCTTCCTTCGCGTTGCGCAGCGACGTGGGGTGGCCGTGGTTGCGGAACACCTCCAGCGAGGGCACGTGCTCGAACGCCTGGCCGCGCTGCGCGTCGGGAACGCCGCGCAGGTAGGCCACGGGCGCGGAGTTGAACGCCTCCTCGTTGTTGGCGGTGAAGCCGCCGGTGGTGGACGAGTAGAGCGCCTGGATCAGCTTGCCGTCGTGGATGGCGGCGATCCCCGCGGTCTCGTCCACCGCCTGCGAGCTCAGCGGGTGCTCGGCCGCGTAGCCGCCGTACACCTGGTCGCTGGTGGTGGCCAGCAGGTCGTAGCCGTCCGACGCGCGCTTGCCCAGCCCGCTCAGCGCGTAGGTGCGCGCCGCCACCGCCTGCGCCTTCAGCGCCTCCAGCTCGGGGAAGGCGACCGGGCCCAGCTCGCGCGGCACCACGCCGTACAGGTACTCCTCCATCGGCAGCTCGTTGATGCCGGCCAGCGACCCGGCCGAGTTCGCCCGCACCTCGGCGGTGCCGCGGTACACGACGCCCGCGATGGTCACCAGCCCGTCCGACGAGGTGAGCACCACCGGGTTGGTCGCGTCCACCGACAGCGCGCCGCGGGTCACGCGGTACACGGTCACGCCGGGATCGGCCTTGACCACGTAGAACGCGTCGGCGAGCGCCAGGCCCTGCGCGATCAGCGTGTTCTTGTAGGCGGTGCGCGCCGCGAAGGTGTTCGCCGGCGGCGGGTCGAAGCGGCCGATGAACAGCCGCGTGCAGTTGGCGGTGGGGTTGAACTCGGTCATCGTGGGGTGGCCGAGCGCCTCGGCGGCGGCCTTGCGCGCGTCCACCGCGGCCGTGCCGGCGCACATCACCTGCAGGCGGTACCACGACTTGATCACCGACTGCAGCGTGACCGTGGCGGTGCCGTTGCTCCCCGACATCAGCAGCGCGCCGGTCACCCGGTCGCGGATCTCGTAGCTCGCGCTGCTGCCGATGGTGACCGACGTCGCCGTGGACACCACGCCGATGCGGATGTTGCCCGTGAACGCCTGGATCCCCACGTCGCGCGAGGGCGTGCCCGCGGGCTTCAGGTTGGGACCCACCGGGTCGTGGTCGGCGCAGGCGCTTAGGCCCAGCGAGAGAACGAGCGCGGCTCGAGCGAGCCGCGCGGCGGTCCGGGCATGTTGCATGGCGGGTTGACCTCTGGAGGTGAGGTGAGGGTTCCGGGCGGCCCGACGTGCGCCCGCCGCACCCCTGGCAGGTGGGCGGGATCGTGGAGGAACGCGCGTTCGAGCCGGTCAAAGCTAAACACGGCATGGAGCGGCGGCAACGGGTGCGGATGGCTCCCCATACTTCCCGTTCGCGCCCGCACGCGAGGCGCGCCGCACTTCCGCTCGGCGGATGAAGACGGATCGAGCGGCAGAAGTCTCCCGGCATCCCCCATCCCCCGTCGGTCGAACCGTGGTGCGGATCGTCGATACCGCACCCGTGCCTCGCCTCGCCGACAGGATTGATGCGCCGGGAGTCCAGTCGCGGCGCGGGGCGTGTACCGGCGGTGGCGCATTTCACCGGGGATGCTGCGTACGCAGCGTGCGGATGGTAGCTTCTACGCCGTCCACTTCACGGCGACCGACGAGGCGTGGGGCGCGCGGCGTCCCCTTTGATCCGCTTTCCTCCCTGCCCGGCCGCTCCCTTCATCAAACGTATTTCCGGAGAGATTACGGATGACGCAAACCGCTCAGTCGCGCGGGCTGTGCGCGTACTGCGAGCGCGAGATGACGCGCGGCGGGATGAACCGCCACCTGCGCGCCTGCGACCAGCGCGCGCTGGTGATGGAGGACGCCGACGGCAAGGCGGGGAAGATCGTGCCGCTGGTGCACCTGCAGGTGCGCGACGCGTGGACGGGGCGGTACTGGATCAACCTGGAGGTGGACGGCTCGGCCGCGCTGCGCGAGCTGGACGACTACCTGCGGGCGATCTGGCTGGAGTGCTGCGGCCACCTCAGCCGCTTCTCGGTGGGCCGGTGGGGCCAGGACGAGATCCCCACGTCCACGAAGATGGGCCGGGTGTTCCGCCCCGGCGCCGAGCTCACGCACACCTACGACTTCGGCAGCGCCACCGTCACCCGGGTGAAGGTCGTGGAGGTGCGCGAAGGCACGCGAACCACCGGCCGGCCGATCGCATTGATGGCGCGCAACGCCCCGCTCGCGTGCCACTGCCAGGAGTGTGGCCGCCCCGCCGCGTCGCTCTGCCTGGAGTGCTCGAACACCGGCCGGCGCGGCACGCTTTGCGACGAGCACGCCGCGGCCCACCCCCACGAGGATTGCGGCGCCCCGGTGGAGCTGGTGAACTCCCCGCGTCTCGGTATGTGCGTCTACACGGGTCCCGCCGAGCCGCCGTACTGATCCCCGGGCCGCGCGTCGGACGGCGGACGGCGGACGCGGACGCGGAGGGCTACGCCTGCCGCGCCGCGCCCGGGACGACGTGCTCCACCGCGCCGCGGAACTCCGCGGCGAACGCCTCGCGCCGCTGCGGATCCCACTCCGAGAGCACCTCGGCCAGGTGCGCGCGGCGGGCGGCCACGAGCTGGTCCAGCAACGCGCACCCGCGCCCGGTCAGCTGGCGCCGCGGCGGGGCGCCGGGCGGCGCGGGGAGCTCGTCGATCAGCCCCTTCGCGCGCAGCTCCTCGACGCCTTCGCGCAGCCGCGCGGGCTCCACGGAGTGCGCGCGGCCCAGCGTTTCCAGGTCGAGCCGGGGATCCTCCTCGAAGCGCACCAGCAGCCAGGCGGCGGTGGTCCCCAGCTCCACGCCGGCGCGCGCCACCACCCGCTGGATGTACTCGCGGCGCACGTCGCGGCTGGCCAGCACCGCCAGCGCGCGCTCCAGCCGCAGGAGCGAGCTGGTGTCGGTGGGCAGGGGGAAGAGGTCCTGCGTCTCGTGGCCCACGTCGCCCGCCATCGCCGCGATGGTCTCGCGCAGCGGCCGCTCGGGCACCAGCCAGGTGAGGAGGAAGCCGAAGAGCGCGATCGCGGTGGCCACCAGGAACACCGTGCTCAGCGAGGCGGTGAAGGCGTCGAGGTACACCGCGCGCGCCGCCGGCGGGAGCTGCGCCAGCCGCTGCGGGCTGATCCCCGCCCCCTCGCCGCCGGCCGGGGCGCCCGCCGCGGCGAGCTGCGCCGCGAAGCGCGAGGCGAAGATGGCGCCGAACACCGCCGTCCCCAGCGAACCGCCGATCAGCCGGAAGAGCGTGGCGCCGGAGGTGGCCACGCCCAGGTCGCCGTAGTCCACCGCGTTCTGCACGGCGATCACCAGCACCTGCATCACCATCCCCAGCCCGAGCCCCAGCACCAGCATGTTCACCGAGGCCTGCGTGACGGTCGTCTCCGGGCCCATGCGCGAGAGCAGGAAGAGCCCCAGCGCCATCACCGCCGTGCCGATCACCGGGTAGATCTTGTAGCGGCCCGATCGGCTGATCCGCTGACCCGAGACGATCGACGTCAGCAGCATCCCGCCCATCAGCGGAAGGAGCTGCAGCCCCGACGCCGTGGGGCTGGCGCCGCCCACCACCTGCAGGAAGAGGGGGAGGTAGGTGACCGAGCCGAAGAGCGCGAACCCCACCACCAGCCCGATCGCCGAGGTGAGCGCGAAGGTGCGGTTGGCGAACAGCCGCAGCGGGAGCACCGGCTCGCTCGCCCGCCCCTCCACCCGGATGAACGCCGCCAGCGCCGCGGCGGCGCCCACCCCCAGCCCCACGATCACCGGCGAGCCCCACGGGTAGGTGACGCCGCCGAGGTCCGTCAGCAGCACCAGCGCGCTGAGCGTGGCGGCCAGCAGCCCGGCGCCCAGGTAGTCGATCGCGTGGCGCACCCGGTCCGGCCGCCGCGGCAGGGTCGCGGCGATCACGGCCAGCGCCAGCGCCCCCAGGGGCAGGTTGATGTAGAAGATCCAGCGCCAGGAGAGGTGCGTGGTGAAGTAGCCCCCCAGCAGCGGCCCCGCGATGCTGGAGATGCCGAAGACCGCGCCGAAGATCCCCTGGTACCGCCCCCGCTCGCGCGGCGGCACGATGTCGCCCACCACCGCCTGCGTGGTCACCATCAGCCCGCCGCCGCCCAGCCCCTGGATCGCGCGGAACGCGACGAGCTGCGCCATGCTGGTGGCCATCCCGCAGAGCACCGAGCCCACCAGGAACACGACGATCCCGGTCTGCAGCACCACCTTGCGCCCGTACAGGTCGCCCAGCTTGCCGTAGAGCGGCGCGACCACGGTCTGCGCCAGCAGGTAGGCGGTGACCACCCACGCCAGGTGCTGCAGCCCGCCCAGCTCGCCCACGATGGTGGGCAGGGCGGTGGCCACGATGGTGGAATCGAGCGCGGCCAGCAGCATGGCCAGCAGCAGCCCGCTGAAGACGACGAGGATCTGCCTGTGCGTCAGCGGCGCATGCGGTTGGCCGGGGACGGCGGTAGGTGGGGTCACGTCACGCAACGATCCGAAGGAACGGGCCTCCCGCGGCGACACGCCGCGGCCGAAGTCCACGCCTCCAGCAATTTGGGTGCTCCATCCCGGCCAGGGAGATGAACCTCGATTCCGCGCGCCGTCCTTTCCACCCCTCGGCGCGATCGACGCCGATCCTCATCCTGTTCCAGCGACGGATTCGAACGTACGATCAAGCCTGGCTCGAAATGCCGAGCCAAAGGCCATCGCAGTCTTTCCCCGTCGACCTCGGCAGCGCGCCGGCGTGACGGCCCCTCTCGCCCCCTGACGGCGATGCATCCCAACGAAGCGCTGGTCCACCGGTTCTACACCTGCTTCCAGGCGCTCGACCCCGCCGGGATGCAGGCGTGCTACCATCCCGACATCGTCTTCTCGGACCCCGCTTTCGGCGAGCTTCGCGGGAGCGACGTGGGGGCGATGTGGACGATGCTCTGCACCCGCGCCAAGGACCTCGAGATCGTCTTCTCCGACGTCGCCGCCGACGCGGAGAGCGGCAGGGCGCACTGGGATGCGCGCTACACCTTCACGCAGACGGGGCGGCACGTGCACAACGCCATCAACGCGAGCTTCGGCTTCCGCGACGGGCTGATCGTGCGCCACGACGACCGCTTCTCCTTCTGGCGCTGGTCGCGACAGGCGCTCGGCCCCGCCGGGCTGCTGCTGGGGTGGACGCCGCTGCTGCGCGGGAAGGTGCGCAAGACCGCCCGCGCCGGGCTGCACGCCTACCTTCGCAAGTCGTCCGGCGGCGGGTCGGCGCCGGGCGCCTGAGTGAGTCATCCCCCAAAGCCAGCCACCGAGCCGATCAGCCTCCCGCAGGCTGCGAGGCTTTTCGTCGTTGTTGCTGCGGCGCTGCGGCTTCAGCCGCCAGTCGGTCGCAGCAAAAAACGGAGGCAGCGGAGAATCCCCCCTCCGTTGCCTCCGTTGCTCCGTGTGACCTCCGCCGTTGCCGTCGCAGTCCCCGGGATCAGGCCTCCGCCACCCCGTCGCGGAAGATGCGCACGCCGTCGGCGCCGCTCAGCACCACCAGGCGCGCGCCGGGGGCGCCGTGGCGGCGCATCAGGTCGTGCAGGATCGGCTCCTCGCCGTCCCAGGGATAGCCGTACACCACGTCGAAGTCGGCCAGCGCGTGGCCGAGCGCCGCGTAGCCGGCGGCGCCGTGGCCCAGCGTGCCCGTGCGCCCGTCGCCGTGGCCGTCGCTGAA
Source organism: Longimicrobium sp. (assembly GCA_035630095.1). GTDB lineage: Bacteria > Gemmatimonadota > Gemmatimonadetes > Longimicrobiales > Longimicrobiaceae > Longimicrobium. Next base: position 1,431 of record DASQLJ010000567.1, on the reverse strand, counting down.
GCGGTAGCCCGCGGGGAAGAAGCTGCCGGCCGCGAAGCGCGCGCCCGAGCCGTGCCGGTGGGCCAGCCCGCGCGCCACCTCCACCAGCTCCGCGTCCAGCTCGATCCCGAACGCCTCGTAGCCCAGCAGGTCGGCCATGATGGCGATGACCCCCGTGGCCGACCCGAGCTCCAGGAAGCGCAGCCCGGGTGCGTGCAGCGCCGCCAGCGCCGCCAGCACCCGGTCGTAGTCGGCGGGCACGAAGGGATGGAACGCGCTCCGCCGCACCTCGGCGTCGAAGCGGCGGAAGATCTCGCGCCCCTCGCCGATCACCGCGTCGAGCCGCGCGCGCAGCGGCGCGTCGAGCCGCGCGGGGGCGGGCGGGGCGTCAGCCCGCACCGCCGCCGCCTTCCGCCCCGGGCGAGCGCGGCGGCGGGGTGATCTCCATCTCGCCGTCGTGCGTGACCTCCGCGCCGGTGTCCTCGCCGCCCTCCCCACCCACGCCGGCCACGCCGTCCTCCTCTTCCTTGCGCAGCCGCTTCTTCTCGGCCTTCTCTTCCTTCTTGCGCTGCTTGTTCAGTTCCTTGCTGCGCTTTTCGGCGCCATAATTCGGTCGTCTCGCCATGATGAGCACTCCGGAGCGCAGTGGGGCTTCGCCGCGGATCGCCCTACCCCCGTCCGCGGCCGTTCACGACAGGTAGATAACGCAAAGAGCCCGCCCGCGCACCCCGCGCCCTGGCGCGGGCACGCGTCGCGCACGAGGTTGTGCCCGTTCCGCGGGCACGCCGACGGCAGGAGAGCGGACGATGGATGGAGTGGTCACGGCCGTGAGCCGGAGCCCCGGCCACACCTTCAGCAAGCCCAACCGCGAGCGGATCCGCCTGCTCGCCGGGCTGGGCGTGGAGGGAGACGCGCACCTGGGCGCCACGGTCAAGCACCGCTCGCGCGTCGCGCGCGACCCCTCCCAGCCCAACCTGCGCCAGGTGCACCTGATCCACGCCGAGCTGCACGACGAGCTGCGGGCCGGCGGCTTCACCGTGCTGCCGGGGGAGATGGGCGAGAACGTCACCACCCGCGGGATCGCCCTGCTCGCGCTCCCCACCAGCACGCGCCTGCACCTGGGCGATGCGGCGGTGCTGGAGGTGACGGGCCTGCGCAACCCGTGCGCGCAGCTCGACCGCTTCCAGCCGGGGCTCATGGCCGCGGTGCTGGACCGCGACGAGCACGGCGGCCTCGTCCGCAAGGCGGGGGTGATGGGCATCGTCGCGACCGGCGGCGAAGTGCGGCCGGGCGACGCCGTGCGCGTCGAGCTGCCGCCGCGGCCGCACCGTGTGCTCGAGCCCGTCTGACCCCAGGCAAACCCTCGATCCACCTTCGCGTCCAGTACTGTTCAGGTTGAGGCACGGTCTCTGCACCGGAAAACCGTCGCAGACCGTGCGTATCACCCGTACA
>DASQLJ010000566.1:0-7391 GCA_035630095.1 Longimicrobium sp. | reverse complement strand
GGGTCGCCGTACACCTCGCTGGTGGAGGCCAGGAGGAAGCGCGCGCCCTTGGCCTTGGCCAGCCCCAGCGCCTTGTGCGTGCCCAGCGAGCCCACCTTCAGCGTCTGGATCGGCTTCTCCAGGTAGTCCACGGGCGAGGCCGGCGAGGCGAAGTGCAGCACCCCGTCCACCGGGCCTTCCACGTAGATGTAGTTCGTGACGTCGTGCTGCACGAACAGGAAGTCGGGGCGGCCGATCAGGTGCGCGATGTTGTCGGGGTGGCCGGTGATGAAGTTGTCCATCCCCACCACCTGGTGCCCCTCGGCCAGGAAGCGGTCGGAGAGGTGCGAGCCCAGGAACCCGGCGGCGCCGGTGATCAGGATGCGCATGGCCGCCCCCTCACCCCGCCGCGGCGGGGTGGGGCGCCGGCTCGGCGGCCGCGCGCCCCACCGACAGGTAGCGGAACCCGAGCTCGGACATGCGCTGCGGGTCCCACAGGTTGCGCCCGTCGAACACCACCGGCTCCTTCAGCAGCCGCCGCATCCGGTCGAAGTCGGGGACGCGGTACGGCGCCCACTCCGTCAGCACCAGCAGGGCGTCGGCGCCCTCCAGGCAGTCGTAGTTGCGCTCGCACAGCTCCAGCTCGCCGGTCTCCAGCAGGTCGGCGAAGTAGCGCGGCGCCTCGTGCCGCGCCTCGGGGTCGTGCGCGCGGATGCGCGCGCCCGCCTCGGCCAGGCCGCGCACGATGGTGAGCGCCGGCGCCTCGCGCATGTCGTCGGTCTCGGGCTTGAAGGCCAGCCCCCACACCGCGAAGGTGCGCCCCGCCAGGTCGCCGCCGAACACCTCGCGGGCGCGGTCCACCAGCACCCGCTTCTGGTCGGCGTTCACCTGCTCCACCCCGTCCAGGATCGACGAGTCGATCCCGGCCGACTTGAGCGTGTGCACCAGCGCCTTCACGTCCTTGGGGAAGCAGCTCCCGCCGTACCCGATCCCCGCGAAGAGGAAGCCGGGCCCGATGCGCGCGTCGGAGCCGATCCCGGCGCGCACCAGGTTCACGTCGGCGCCCACGGCCTCGCAGAGGCGCGCCATGGTGTTCATGAAGCTGATGCGCGTGGCCAGCATGGCGTTGGCCGCGTACTTGGTGATCTCGGCCGAGGCGATGTCCATGAACAGCACGGGGTTGCCCGTGCGCACGAAGGGCGCGTAGAGCTCAGCCAGCCGCTCGCGCGCGTGCTCGCTGTCCGCCCCGATCACCACCCGGTCGGGCTTCATGAAGTCCTGGACGGCCGCGCCCTCCTTCAGGAACTCGGGGTTGGAGCAGACGTGGAAGGGGCGCTCCGTGTTCCGGCGGATGGCGTCGCGCACCTTGGCCGCGGTCCCCACCGGCACCGTGCTCTTGGTGATCACGATCTTCTCGGGCCCGTCGGCGGCCATGTTGCGGCCGATGGTGTCGGCCACCGCCAGCACGTGCTGCAGGTCGGCCGAGCCGTCCTCGCCCGGCGGGGTGCCCACGGCGATGAAGATCACCTCGGCCCCGGCCACCGCGCCCGCCACGTCGGTGGTGAAGGAGAGGCGCCCCTCGGCCAGGTTGCGCTCCACCAGCGGCTCCAGCCCGGGCTCGTAGATGGGGATCTCGCCGGCGCGCAGGCGCTCCACCTTGGCGGCGTCGATGTCGGCGCACACCACGTCGTTCCCCGTCTCGGCGAGGCACGCCCCCGCCACCAGCCCCACGTACCCCGTCCCTACGACCGCGACTCGCATTGCTTCAGCACGTTTGAAGGAAAATCCCCGAAAGCACACGCCCCACGGCAGCGGCCGCGGGGCGATTGAGGATAGCACGCCGCCGCCGGGGTGTCCATACCGCGCCGCGGGAGCGGGCCCGTGCACGCGCATCCACCGCGCCGCACCCGTCCATCCGCGGCGGGACGCCCGTCACCCGCCCGCTCGGCCCCTCTGAATCCGCGGCGGACGACGCGTCGCGGAGCCGCACTGGACGCGTGCACCCCGTGCCGCGGGGACGTCCCACGAGGTGACTGTCGCGCGTCCCCGAGCGTCATCCTCTCGTCCGCCCGCCGTGGTGCATCGCGGCCGGCGTGGTCCGTACCTCGACCGTCCAGACGGCATGGTTCCACGCCGCCGGCACGAAGCGGGCGCCGGGGGATGCACGATCCGTCGTCCGTCCGGGAGCCGCTTCGGGCGGACGCTGACGCCTCTCCCGGCGGCCGCGGGGACGCGGGGCGGACCGCACGGCGGGCGCGCGGGTACCAGCGGAGCGGCACGCGCGCGCGGACGCGGGGGCCATGAAGCGTGGGCGCCGCGCGGTGGACGCGCGGGCGGGCGGGGAAAACCGCCGGAGCACGCCCAAACCACAGGGAGCGGCGAGCTTGCAGGCGAGGGCCCGCGCCGATAGATTTGGACGTCTATGCCCCGCGCGGGCATTCAACGAAAACCCCGGAAAAACGTGATGCGAACGTTCTCGCTGATCCTGCTTCTTTCGCTCTTCCTCCCGCTGGCCGAAGACGCCCTGGCGCAGCAGCCCGCGGGCACGGGGCAGCAGTCGGTGTACCTGCGCCCCGGCGACGCCGTGCGGGTGGAGATCTGGCGCGAGGGCGAGCTGAGCGGCGAGTTCCTGGTGAACGTGAACGGCACCATCACCCTCCCCCTGCTGGGCGAGGTGAAGGTGACCGAGATCCCCGCCGACCAGCTGCGCGACGTGCTCACCGAGAAGTACCGGGTGAACCTGCGCAACCCGTCCATCAACGTGACCCCGCTGCGGCGGGTGAACGTGCTGGGCGAGGTGCAGAAGCCGGGGATCTACGGCGTGGACCCCACCATCACGCTGGCCGGGGTGGTCGCCCTGGCCGGGGGCACCACCCCCGACGGCGACCTCAACCAGATCCAGATCATGCGGGAAGGGCAGGTGATCCGCGACCGGGTGGGCTCGGCCCAGACGCTCACCGGCGCGGACATCCGCTCGGGCGACCAGGTGATGGTGAACCGGCGGAGCTGGTTCGCGCGCAACACCGCGTTCGTGGTGAGCGCGCTGCTCTCGGTGACCAGCATCTTCACCACCATCATCATCGCCACCCGGCGCAGCCCGTGACACCCTCCATCCCCGGGCGCCCCGTGTCGGGCGGCCGCGGGTGGAGCCCTCGAACGATTGGACCGGAATGAAGGAAGTGCATCGCAGCCACGCCTCCGCCGAGGATGCGGACGGGCTGAGCCTTGTTGACGTATGGCGGACGCTCTCGCGCAACCGCTGGCTGGTGGTGGCGGTGGCCGCGGCGGTGGTGGTGCTGGGCGCGGTGATCACCAAGATGCAGTCGAAGGTCTACGGCGGCACGACCACCGTGCTGATCGAGGAGAAGCGCCCCGCGTTCTCGCTGATCAGCGACATGAGCCCGCTGGGCGGGGGCCGCTCGCAGATCGAGACCGACATCGCGGTGCTGCAGAGCCGGCAGGTGGCCGAGGCCGTGGTGGACTCGCTGGCCATGCAGGTGGCGATCACCGAGCCCGAGGTGCCGCGCAGCCGCGTGCTGCGGGTGATCCGCGCGCCCAAGCTCGCCAAGTCGCGCAACTACCGGCTGGAGCCCGCGCAGGGCGGGACCTACCGCGTGGTCCCCGACTCGGCGTCGGAGCCCACGCTGGCCACCGCGCGCATCGGCCAGCCGGTCACCTTCGAGGGGCTCACCATCGTGCTCCTCCCGGGGATCCGCACCGTGGGCCGCGACGACGTGCGGCTGACCGTGCAGGCCTACCGCCGCGCGGTGCAGGGGGTGCGCGGGGAGCTCACCGCGTCGCGCCAGAGCCGCGACGTGCAGATCGTCACGCTGAACTACCGCGACACCGACCCGGAGCTGGCGGCCGCGGTTCCCAACGCGGCGGCCGCCTCCTTCATCCGCTACAAGGCCCGCACCGGGAGCTCCGAGACCCACGCCACCGTCGGCTTCCTGCGCGAGCAGGTGTCGTCGTACGAGGGGCAGCTTCGCGCGGCCGAGGCCGACCTGCGCAGCTTCCGCGAGGCCGCCCGGGTGGTGAGCCCCGCCGAGGAGGCCACCGAGCAGGTGAAGCGCCTGGCCGCCCGCAAGGCCGACCGCGACGGCAAGGTGGCCGAGCGCCAGACGCTGGCGCAGCTCCTGTCGCGGGTCACGGCCGAAGCGAACCAGCCGGGCGACCACAGCAGCAGCTACCGGCAGCTCGCCTCGTTCCCGGTGTTCCTGGAGAACCGCGCCGTGCAGGACATGCTCCAGGCGATCACCTCGCTGGAGAACCGCCGCGCGGACCTGCTGATCCAGCGCACCCCCACCAACCAGGACGTGCAGGGCGTCAACCAGCGGATCCGCGAGCTCGAGACGCAGCTCTTCACGACCGCCGAGAACTACCTGCGCAGCCTGGACAGCCAGATCTCCTCGCTCGACAGCGAGCTGAGCCGCTACTCCACCGAGATGGAGGCGATCCCGGCGCGCGAGGTGGAGTACGCGCGGCGCCTGCGCGAGCAGAAGCTGCTGGAGGAGCTCTACACGCTGCTGCAGACCCGGCTGAAGGAAGCCGAGATCACCGACGCGGTGGAGCCTTCGGACGTGCGGGTGGTGGACGCGGCGCTGGTGCCCGAGGACCCGATCTCGCCGCAGCCGCTGAAGAACATGGCGCTGGCGATGGTGTTCGGGGTGCTGCTGGCCGCGGCCAGCGCCTTCGCCCGCGAGGGGCTCGACACCAAGGTGCGCAACAAGGACGACGCGGTGGCGATGGCGGGCGGGGTCCCCGTGCTGGGCACCATCCCGCGCATCAACGCGCCGGCCGAGGCCGCCGGGGGGCGCCGCGGCAAGCAGCGCGACGAGTCGCGCCTGGGCACGGTGCTGGGGTCGCGGCTGGTCACCCAGCACGCGCCGCACAGCCCCGTGGCCGAGGCGTACCGCTCGCTGCGCACCAACATCACCTTCGCCAGCCTGGACAAGGCGCCGCGGGTGGTGGTGGTGACCAGCGCCATGCCCGGCGACGGCAAGTCGACGAGCGCGTCGAACCTGGCGATGACGCTGGCCCAGCAGGGCACGCGCACCCTGCTGGTGGACGCCGACCTGCGCAAGGGGATGCTGCACCACATCCTGAGCCAGCCGCAGGAGCCCGGCCTCACGCACGTGCTGATGGGCCAGGTGGGGCTGGAGGAGGCGGTGCGCGAGGTGGAGGTCCCCGGCTCGGCGCAGCCGCTGTACGTGCTCACGGTGGGCCTCTTCCCGCCCAACCCGGCCGAGCTGGTGGGCTCGCCGCGGATGCGCACGCTGGTGGAGGAGATGCGCCGCCTGTACGACACGGTGATCTTCGACGCGCCGCCGCTGAACCTGGTGACCGACGCGGCGCTGCTGGGCACGCTGGCCGACACCACCCTGCTGGTGGCCCGCGCCGGGATCACCGAGAAGGAGGCGCTGCGCCACGCGGCCGGGCAGCTGCACCTGCTGCACGCGCGGGTGGGCGGGCTGGTGCTGAACGACTTCGACGCGCGGCTGGCGGGGTACCGCTACGGCACCGACGGATACTACGGCTACGCGGCGTACGGCAACGGGCACGGAAACGGAAACGGAAACGGGAACGGCAAGCCCCGCTGACCGCTTCACCGCCCCGCCGCACGCCGCTCTGGAGACGGGCCCCGCGCAGCACGCGCGGGGCCCGTCTCGCATCCCGTCCCCACGCCCGCACCGGAATGCGGCGCGCGCGGAAGGCATCGCACATCGGCTTGCAGGCCCGGCCGTTGCGTTCCTAGCTTTCGCGGTTTTCGACCCTCACGGGCGGCGGCGCGGCGAGGCCGCGGCGGACGCCCCGTCACAAGTAACGGCTTTTGGTGATGACCACAGTTTCCGCGCCCCTGCGCGCCCGGCTGCAGCCCCGGATCCGGCTCCACTTTCCCGGCTTCGACGTGCACCGAGCGATCACGGACGCCCTGCGGCAGAGGGTGCTCGCGTACGCGTTCCGCGAGGAGGACGGGCGCGACTGGTACCAGCGCTTCGCCGACGACGTGGTCGCGGCGGCCGACGAGCGGCGCTTCCTCCCCGTCTACCGGATGTCCGACGGCGAGTTCGCGTTCGCGGTGGGCCGGCTGGGCAACATCCTGCCCCTGCACCGGCTCACCGCGCGCCAGCTGGCCCGCCGCGCCCAGCGGTGGGTCACGGGCCGCCTGCACGAGCACCGCAGCACCTCCACCGGCACCCCGGGGTACGGCGCCGAGGCCTACTCGGGGGCCGAGCGGATCGCGCTGCTGCGACCGTACGCGGCCGACGTGGCGGAGATCGCCCGCCGCGGCTACCTGGCGCTCTCGCTCGACGAGAGCCCGCTCTTCGCCGACTACGTCCCCTACATCCTGGACTGGTACGACCAGAACGGGATCCATCTGCACGAAGGCAACTACCAGCACATGTACGCCGTGTACGCGCTGATGCACGGCCCCGACCGCGACCGCCTGCTGCGGGGGCGCACCGTGCTGGTGGTGAACCATGCAGGCGAGGCGCGGCAGGCGGCGATCGCCGCGGGGCTGGCGCGCGCGGGGGCCGCCGCCACGCGGTTCATCCACATCTCCCGCGACAAGGCGCTGCACGAGCGCATCGACCCGTCTCCCCACGTGGGACGGGTGGACGTCGCGCTGGTGGGGGCGGGGGTGGGCTCGTCGAACATCCTGCTGCAGCTCGAGCCGCTCGGGGTTCCCGCGCTGGACGTGGGGTGGACGCTGGACGTGCTCGCGAAGCCGGAGATGGGGTGGGAGCGTCCCTTCTGCATCCCCGATTCGCTGATGGATCTCGACCGGATCCGCTTCATCCCCGATTCCGACCGCAAGCGCGCGGTCGAAGTGCTCGCGGCGGGCGCGCCTGCGTGATCGTCGCTCAGGAAAAGCAAGGTTTCACGCAGAGTCAGCAGAGTCAGCAGAGGTGGCGGGCCCTCCGCCTCGTGCGGAACGGCCCCTCCTGACGACGCCGGTTCGGGATCAAGGATCGCAAGGATCTCACGCAGAGCAGCAGAGAAGCGGAGAGAGTTCCGCAATCTCTCTGCTGCTCTGCTGCTCTGCGTGAGCCATCTTCTCTGAATCCTTCCCCCGAACGATTACTCGGCAAGCCGTGATGATCGTGCGACCTGTGGATTCGAGACCGTCGACACAGAATCAGGTTCATCGCGGATGTAGTTGCAGCAGGTCTCCTGCTCACGCCCCGATCCCGTCGACGAGTGGCTGCAGGCGGCGCCCGCGCTGAGTATCGAAATTTTTCGAGAGACCCCTCACGGCTTCGGCAATCTCGGAGGGCTCGGCTGTCTTAACGGATCGATCAGGGGGTCACGAGGCGAGCCTAGTCGCCGTGCACATCCTCCGCATCGAGGGATGGATGACGATGGTTGCATCGTATCCACGAAGGCTGGGGCGACACACGGAGGCTGCG
>DASQLJ010000565.1:0-12812 GCA_035630095.1 Longimicrobium sp. | reverse complement strand
GGGACGCACCTGCGCCTGTGGGAGGTGCTGGGCGCGCACCCCGACGAGCTCGAGGGGGCGGAGGGAACGCGCTTCGCCGTGTGGGCGCCGGGCGCGCGCCGCGTGAGCGTGGTGGGCGACTTCAACGGGTGGGACGGGCGCCGCCACGTGATGCGCTTCCACCCCGGCGCCGGGGTGTGGGAGATGTTCATCCCCGGGGTGGACGAGGGCACCGTCTACAAGTACGAGCTGCAGGGCGCGCCCGGCGGCACCTTTCTCAAGGCCGACCCCGTCGCGTTCGGCGGCGAGTACCGCCCCGACACGGGATCCGTGGTGCGCGACCTCCGCGGCTATGAATGGGGCGACGACGAGTGGATGGAGCAGCGGCGCACCGGCGACTGCTACGTGCGCCCGATGACCATCTACGAGGTGCACCCGGGGAGCTGGAAGCGCGCGCCCGAGGACGGCGACCGCGTGCTGACCTGGCGCGAGCTGGCCGTGCAGCTCGGCGAGTACGTGGTGGAGATGGGCTTCACCCACGTGGAGCTCCTCCCCGTGGCCGAGCACCCGTACGACCCGAGCTGGGGGTACCAGGTGACCGGCTACTTCGCCCCCACCAGCCGCCACGGCACGCCCGAGGACTTCCGCTTCTTCGTGGACCACCTGCACGGGCTGGGGATCGGCGTGATCCTGGACTGGGTGCCCGCGCACTTCCCCAAGGACGCGCACGGCCTGCGGCGCTTCGACGGCACCGCGCTGTACGAGCACGAGGACCCGCGCCAGGGCGAGCACCCCGACTGGGGGACGCTGATCTTCAACCTCGGCCGCAACGAGGTGCGCAACTTCCTCGTGGCCAACGCGCTGTACTGGCTGGACGAGTTCCACGTCGACGGGCTGCGGGTGGACGCCGTCGCCAGCATGCTCTACCTGGACTACAGCCGCCAGGCGGGGCAGTGGGTTCCCAACGCCTACGGCGGGCGCGAGAACCTGGACGCCATCCAGTTCCTCCAGGAGGTCAACGCCGTGGTGCGCGACCGCCACCGCGGCGCGCTGATGATCGCGGAGGAATCGACCGCCTGGCCCGGCGTCACGCAGGCGCCGCACCTGGGCGGGCTGGGCTTCCACCTGAAGTGGAACATGGGGTGGATGAACGACTTCCTGCGCTTCGCGGAGGAAGACCCGGTCTACCGGAAGTACCACTTCAACCTGATCACCTTCTCGCTGATGTACGCCTTCAGCGAGCACTTCGTCCTCCCCTTCAGCCACGACGAGGTGGTGCACCTGAAGGGGTCGCTGATCGAGAAGATGCCGGGCGACAGCTGGCAGAAGTTCGCCAACCTGCGCTCGTCGCTCGGCTTCATGTGGGGCCACCCGGGGAAGAAGCTGCTGTTCATGGGCGGCGAGTTCGGCCAGTGGCGTGAGTGGAGCGAAGGCCGCTCGCTCGACTGGCACCTGCTCGACGACCCGATGCACGCCGGGATGCAGCGCTTCATGCGCGACCTGAACGCGCTGTACCTGCGCGAGCGCGCCTTCTGGGAGACCGACTTCAGCTACGAGGGCTTCAGCTGGGTCGACTTCCGCGACGTGGAGCAGAGCGTGCTCAGCTTCATCCGGCGCGGGGCGGAGAGTGGCGAACAGCTCCTCTTCGCGTTCAATTTCACCCCCATCCCCCGGCACCAGTACCGCATCGGCGCGCCCCAGGCGGGCGGGTGGGTCGAGGTGCTGAACAGCGACGCCGAGGCGTACGGCGGCGGCAACGTGGGCAACATGGGCCGCGTGGAGACCGAGCCGGTGCCGGCGCACGGGCACGCGCAGTCGGTGCGGCTCACCCTGCCGCCGCTGGGGATGGTGGTGATGAAGCCCGAACAACCCTGATTCGAACAGACGAGAGACCGGAACGATGCCGAAGACCACGGCGGGCCGCCCCACGGGCGCCCCCGCGACCGATACGACCGAGCCCGGCGTGGCGGTGGATGCCCGCACCGCCGCCCCCGCACCCGCCGACCCGCCCCAGGTGAAGGCGCAGAGCCTCTCGCCCCGCGCGCGGAAGGCGGCCGCCGGAAAGGCCGCCGCCCCCGCGAAGAAGCCCGCCCGCGGCGCCGCCGCGGCGAAAGGCGCGAAGGGCGGCTCCGGCCGCTTCGAGCGCCGGGTGAAGGGGCCCGACCTGCGCGAGGACCTGCGCGCCTTCGTGCAGGCGCAGCCCAGCGGCTGGGGGCACGGCGACTGGGTCGCCTTCCTGGACCACCTGCGCGAGCGCGGGCACGACACCTCGAACCCCGAGTCCGTCGGCCTGCTGCTCGAGCGCGAGCGGCTGGCGGCGCGGCTGGAGGGCGTGCAGGGGATGGGCCCGCGCCGCGTCCAGGCGGTGGTGGACCGCTACGAGACCATCTGGAGCGCGCACCACGCCGGCGTGGACGAGCTCGCCGCGCTCCCGGGGATGAACCGTGCCCTGGCCGAGAAGGTGAAGCAAACGCTGCACGCCTGATCCGCCGGCATCCGCATCCAGTGACGAGCCCTTCCGCTGCCCCGCGGGAGGGCTCGTCGTTTTCCCTCGCTCCGATAGCTCCCGCATTCACGAGGTCGGAACGGCCTCCGCGTGATATGGACTTCGAAAAGTCGGTGCCTGAATCCGAAACGGACGAGCCGGGTGCGGGCGTGTCCCTCCGCTGCGCTCCGGGCCGGGCTTCGCGCGCCGTAGGCAACGATACCGCCGTTGCCAACGGCGCCGAGCCGCCGGCGCGCCACGGCCCGGCTCGTTCCCGCGGTCGACAGAGTGGCGCGCCGGCGTCTCGGCCCTCCGGGCGCGAATCCCTCACGCAATCCGCTGCGGAACGGAGTTCGTTTATCCGAATGCTCCCTTTCTCATCGAACGAAGCCCTTGACACCCGCGGAGCACGTGCAGATTATTCAGCACGTGCAGATTTTTCCGCACATGGCCGGCGCCCGATCAGCGGGCCGCCCGGCGGACGGACGCCTTCCACGGGTCGCATCGCCTCATGCCCGATTCCACGCTCACAGGGATGAGCCGCCGCGAGCGGCAGGTCATGGAGATCATCTACCGGCGCGGGAAGGCCACCGCCGCCGAGGTGCTCGAGGAGCTGCCCGATCCGCCCACCTACAGCGCCGTGCGCGCCGCGCTGCGCCTGCTGGAAGAGAAGGGGACGCTGCGCCACGAGATGGACGGCAAGCGCTACGTCTTCGCCCCCGTCACCCCGCGCAGCCGCGCGCGGACGACGGCGCTGCGCGACGTGGTGCGCAACTTCTTCGGCGGCAACACCGAGCAGGTGGTGAACGCGCTGCTGGAAGAGCACCGCCCCTCCTCCGCCGAGCTCGACCGGCTGGCCGCGCTGATCGAGAAGGCCCGGCAGGAGGACGCCGCATGAGCGCCCTCGCCCTGGCCGCGCTCTTCGCCGCGCTGGCCGACGCCGCCGTGAAGGGCACGGTCATCCTCCTCGCCGCGCTCGCCGCCACGCGGCTGATGCGCCGCCGCTCGGCCGCGGCGCGCCACCTGGTGTGGATGGTGGCGCTCGCGTCGATGCTGGTGCTGCCGCTGGCCTCGCGCGCGCTCCCGGCGTGGCGCGTGGTTCCCGTTCCCGCGCCGCTCCGCTCCGCCGCCGTCTTCGTCGCGGCCCCCGCGGCCGCCGCGCTGCCGTCCGTGGAAGCGCCGCGCGTCGCGCCGGCACCGGACGCCATCGTCGCGAACGGGTCGGTGAGCGTCGAGTCCGCCCCCTCGCGTCCGTCGGCGGCATCGACGGCATCGACGGCATCGACGGCATCGACGGCGTCGTCGGCCGCGCCCGAGGCGGCGTTCGACTGGAAGACCGCGCTCCTGGCGCTGTGGGCGGTGGGCGGCGCGGTGCTCGCGCTGCGGCTGGCGTACGGGCTGGCGCGCGTGTGGTGGATGCAGCGCCGGGCGGTGGAGATCGACGACGAGGAGTGGGTGCGCATCACCGACCGCCTCGCCCGCAAGCTGCGCGTGGGCCGGCTGGTGACGCTGCTGCGCGAGTCGCACGCGGTGGTGCCGATGACCTGGGGGATCGTGCGCCCCGTGGTGCTCCTCCCGTCGGACGCGGAGGAGTGGGACACGGAGCGGCGGACCGTCGTCCTCGCCCACGAGCTGGCGCACGTGCGGCGCTGGGACACGCTCACGCAGTGGATCGCGCACCTGGCGCTGGCGGCGTTCTGGTTCCACCCGCTGGTGTGGGTGGCCGCGCGCCGGATGCGCCAGGAGCGCGAGCACGCCTGCGACGACGCGGTGCTCTCCATCGGCACCCGTCCCGTCGCCTACGCCGACCACCTGCTGAACATCGTGCGCTCCCTCGGGCAGTCCGAGGGCCCCGCCGCGGCGCTGGCCATGGCGCGGCGCAGCCAGTTCGAGGGGCGCCTGCTGGCGATCCTGGACGGCGCCACGCAGCGCGGCGGCGTGACCCGCGGGCTGGGGCTGGCCGCGCTGGGGGTGGCCGCCGCCGCCGTCCTTCCGCTCGCCGCGCTCGGCGCCGCGGAGCCGGCCGCCGTGCCGCCGCGGCACGCCGCCGCGCCGGCCGTGAACGCCGGCGCCGCGGACGTCGCCAGGGCGCTGCGGAAGCCGGACATCGCGAAGGAGAAGCCCGCCGAGCCCAAGGGCGTGCTGGGCCGCCTCGCGTCGGGCGTGGAGTCGGTGCTGGGCCGCGCGGCCGACGCGCTCCCCCGGGGCGACAGCGTGCGCGCCCCCGCCGCCACGGCCGGCGGCACCCCCGTCCCCGCGCCGCCGGCGGCCCCGGCGCCCCCCGCGACGCCGGGCTCGGGCGCCTCGGCGGGCGTGCCGGACACGCGCGCGGCGGTCGACGCGCCGCGCGACGGCGGCCCCGCCGTGGTCGCCCGGCCGCCCGCCGCGGGCGAGCAGAAGGGTGCGGCGCAGCTCCTCCAGGAGGGCGGCGCCTACGCCGACGTGATCCGCGCGGCGGAGAGCATCTCCAGCAACCCCCAGCGCGCCGCGGTGCTGATCGCCGTGCTGCGCCGCTCCAACGTGGGCTCGGCGGACGTGGCGATGGCGCTGCGCGCGGCCGGCTCGATGACCTCGTGCCCGGAGAAGCGCGACGTGCTGAAGGTGGCGGCCGAGCGGCACTCGCTCACCTCCACCGGGGTGCGGACGGCGTTCTTCTCCGCGCTCGCCACCTTCACCAGCGACCCCGAGCGGCGCGACGTGCTGCTGGCCGCGCTGAGCCGGCAGGGCACGTCGGCCATGGTGACGCGGGCGGTGATCGGCGCCACCCGCCAGATGGTGGGGCAGGGCGACCGGCGCGACGTGCTGATGGCGGTGGTCGGCCGCGCCGACCTGCCGCAGGCGCTGATGCTGGAGGCCGTGAGCGCGACCAGCGAGATCCCCGGCAGCGGCGTGCGCCGCGACGTGCTGATGGCCATCCTGGCGCACCGCGACCTTCCCGGCGCCGTGCAGGCGGCGGTGTACAACGCGGCGTCGCTGATCCCGTCGTCGGGGGAGCAGCGCGACGTGCTGGTGCGCGCCGCCGCCACCCAGCGCATCGAGGGCTCGGCCCGCGACGCCTACTTCGCCGCCGCCCGCGTGATCCCCAGCGAAGCCGCCAGGACCGACGCGCTCACGGCGCTGCTGGGCGGCGCGGCGGAGCGGACGTCCCCGGCATCCCCGGTGCCGCCGGCCACGCGCGGCACCCCCGCCACGGGCAGCCGGCAGGTCGCGGAGAACGGCCTGTGGAACGCCGACGTGGAGCTGACGGGCGACCACGGGCGGCGCGTGGTCCGCGTGCGCGCGCGCCGCGCCGTCCGCGGCGACTCGCCCGGCGAGGTCCGCGCCATCCGCCCCGGCGGCTCGGTCACCGCCGAAGAGGTGGCGAACGGCCGCACCCGACGCGTGGAGATGCGGCCCTGCGCGTCGTGCGCCGGCGGCATCGCGCACACCTACACCGTGGACGGGCGCGCGCAGCCGTACGACGCCCCGGCGCAGCGCTGGCTGGCCGGCGTGCTGCGCGAGTTCCTGGGCAAGTAACGGCTTGGGGAGATGAGGGACGCCGGACCCGCCGGCCGTCCTCTTCCCCCGGCCCTGAAGTGCTGATAAATCAGCATCAGCGGGCGGTCCTGCCTCGGTGGACGGATCGCGGCAAGCTCGTCCCGAACCCTGTGTCAGACTTTCGTCGTCGTCGTAAGTGCTGAAAAATCAGCAGATTGAACCCCCTGACAGGAGCCCCTTCCCCATGCGGAACTGGTCGAGATGGTCCGGGATCGGCGCGGCGCTGCTCCTTGCCGCGGTCACCTCCGCCCCCGCGGCGGCGCAGTCGCACACCACGCACACGCGGTCGCGGATCGTGGAGAACGGGCGGCGCGTGACCATCGACGGCACCGGGCAGGCGCGCTTCAGCGACGCGGACGACGCGGTGGTCTACCTGGAGCCCGGCGGCCGGCTGTCCATCGAGGAGAGCGCGCGCGGCGAGCCCGAGCGGCGCGTGGTGTGGCGCGAGGAAGGCGGCGCCGTGCGCAGGCTGTTCTACCGCGACGACCGCGAGGCGCGCCCCGGCGCCGACGACGAGGCGTGGATCCGCCGCTCGCTGCTGCACGTGGTGCGCGAGAGCGGCGCGTACGCGGGGGCGCACGTCGCCCGCCTCTTCCGCCGCGGCGGGGCGGACGCGGTGCTCGACGAAACCCCCGCATCGCCAGCGACGCGACGAAGCGCAGCTACTACACCGCGCTGCTGCGCCAGCCGGGGCTCCGCCCGGGAGACGCCGCGCGCGTGCTGCTCGACGCCGGCCGCCGCATCGCCAGCGACGGCGACAAGCGGACGACGCTGGCCGCCGGGCTCGACCGCTTCCCGCGCGATCCGCAGGTGCTGGAGGCGATGCTGCAGGCCGCCGGGACCATCGCCAGCGACGGCGACCGGGCGTCGCTGCTGCGGCGCACCGCCCACCGCGACGTGCTGCGCGACGGCCGCGTGCGCGACGCGTTCTTCCACGCCGTGGAGAGGATCGCGTCGGATGGCGACAAGTCGTCGGTGCTGATGGCGGCGATGCGGGCCGACCAGGGCGCGGCGGTGGCCGCCGGGGCGCTGCGCACGGCGCGCACCATCGCCAGCGACGGCGACAAGGCCCGGGTGCTCACCTCCACCCCGCCCGCCGCGCTGCGCGACGCGCAGGTACGCACGAGCTTCACCGCGGCGATGCGCACCATCGCCAGCGACGGCGACCGGTCGCGCGTGGCCACGTGGCTGGCCCGGAGCCTCCCGTGAGCCGCGCCGGTTTCGTCGCGGCGCTCCTCGCCGCCCTCCTCGGCGCCGACCTCGCCGCGCAGCAGGCGCCCGCGCCGGCGGCGGACAGCGCCGGGCGGCGCAAGCAGGCGACCGCCGCGCGCGTCGTGGACCGGGCGCCGTCCGTCGACGGGCGATTGGATGACGCGGCGTGGGCGGCGGCGCCGGTGCTGGGCGGGCTCACGCAGAAGGAGCCGAAGGAGGGCGAGCCCGCCACCGAGCGCACCGAGGTCCGCTTCCTCTACGACGACGACGCGCTCTACGTGGGCGCGCGGATGTACTCATCCGACCCCGCGCGCATCCAGGCGCCGGTGAGCCGGCGCGACGTGTGGGAGCAGGCGGAGACCTTCTCCGTCTCCCTCGACACCTACCTCGACCGCCGCACCGCCTACACCTTCGCGGTGACGGCGGCCGGCACCCGCGTGGACCTCTTCCACCCGCGCGACGCGCAGGACGGCGACGCGCAGTACAGCCCCGTGTGGGTGGCCCGCACCGCGCGCGACTCGGCCGGGTGGACGGCGGAGATGCGCATCCCGCTGTCGCAGCTGCGCTTCAACCCGGGCGCCGCGCAGACCTGGGGGGTGAACGTGCGCCGCTGGATCCCGCAGAAGGAGGAGGACGACTACTGGGTGATGGTGCCCAAGAGCGTCTCCGGGTGGGCGTCGCGCTTCGGCGACCTGGGCGGGATCGGCGGGGTGCGGCCGGAGCGGCGGATCGAGCTGGCGCCGTACGTGGCGACCGGCGCGTCGTTCAGCCAGGGGGTGGACCCGGCGGACCCGTTCCACGAGCCGCGCGAGGCCACGGTGCGCGTCGGCGCGGACCTGAAGGTGGGGCTGGGGCCCAACCTGACGCTGGACGCCACCGTGAACCCCGACTTCGGGCAGGTGGAGGCGGACCCGGCGGAGGTGAACCTGAGCGCGTTCGAATCGTTCTTCAGCGAGCGGCGCCCGTTCTTCACCGAGGGCGCCAACCTGCTGAGCGGCGGCGGCGCCGGCTACTTCTACTCGCGCCGCATCGGCGCGGCGCCGCGCGGCCCGGCCAGCGGCGACTTCGTGGACCGGCCCGCCAACAGCACCATCCTGGGCGCGGCCAAGCTGACCGGGCGGCTGCCGAGCGGCCTCTCCGTGGGTGTCCTGGGCGCGCTCACCGCGCACGAGCAGGCGCGGACGTTCCACGCCGATTCCGGGCGCTTCGGCAGCGTGGACGTGGAGCCGGCGACGGCGTACGGCGTGGTGCGCCTGCAGCAGGAGCTGGGCGGGGGCGGCAGCACGGCCGGGATCATCCTCACCGGCGTGCACCGCGCGCTGGACGCCGGCTCGCCGCTGGCCGCGCGGCTCGACCGCGACGCCCTGGCCGGCGCGGCCGACTGGAACCTGCGGCTGGGCGGCGGCACCTACGAGGTGACGGGCGCCGTCGGCTTCAGCCACCAGGCCGGCGATTCGCTGGCCATCCTGCGGCTGCAGCGCTCCCCCGTGCGCTACCTGCAGCGGCCGGATGCCGAGTACGTGGCCTACGACCCGTCGCGCGCCACCTTCTCCGGCTACACCGCCTCGCTCGCCGCGCAGAAGATCAGCGGCCGGCACTGGCTGTGGACGGTGGCCGCCGACATGCGCTCGCCGGGCTTCGAGCTGAACGACGCCGGCTCGCAGTCGATCGCCGACTACCGCCTCGTCTACGGCGAGCTGCGCTACCGCGAGACGAAGCCGCGCGGGCTGCTGCGCCGCTGGGACGCGTACCTCACCCCCAGCGCGCAGTGGAACACCGGCGGCGTGTTCACCGACGGCGCGCTGTGGCTCGACTGGGAAGCCACCTGGAAGAACTTCTGGCGCAGCACCTTCACCGTCTTCGGCGTGCCGCGGGCGCAGAGCCCCACCCTCACCCGCGGCGGTCCGCTGGCCGGCACGCGCGGGAGCTGGGCCACCATCGGCAGCCTGTCGAGCAGCACTTCGGCCAGGCTCCGCTGGACGGGGCGCATCTACTACGGCGAGAGCGACGAGGGGAGGCAGACGTACCGCCTGAGCGGCGGCATCTCGGTCCGTCCGGGCCCGCAGTGGCAGCTCTCCATCAACCCCAACTACCTGCGCACCACGCCGGCGCGGCAGTACATCGCCACCTTCGCCGGCGGCCCGGCCGAGACGTTCGGCAACACGTACATCTTCTCCGCCGTGGAGCGCAGCGAGCTCTTCGCCGACGTGCGGCTGAACTACCTCTTCACCCCCGACCTGTCGCTGGAGATCTGGGCGCAGCCGTTCGCCAGCAGCGGGCGCTACCACGACTTCGGCGAGCTTCCCGCCGCGCGCAGCCACGAGTTGCGCCCGCTGGCCGGCGACACCACGCGCATCGTGCAAACGGGGAGCACCACGGAGCTTCGCTACAATGGGCAGACCGCCAGCGTGAGCGATTTCAACGTGCGCTCGTTCCGCAGCAACGCGGTGCTGCGCTGGGAATGGCGGCCGGGGAGCACGCTCTACCTGGTCTGGCAGCAGGACCGCTCGGGCGAGCGCGAGCGCATCGAGCGCGTGGGCCCGCGCTCGCTGGTCGAGACGCTGGACGCGCCGGGCGACAACTTCCTCGCCCTCAAGGTGACGTACTGGCTGCCGCTGAACTGACGCCGATCGGGCCGAAAGACCGGCTGAATCTCACGCAGAGCAGCAGAGAAGCAGAGAAACCAGGGAAAACCTGGCTGTTCTCTGCTGCTCTGCGTGAGACCTGATCGGTAAAAGACCGCTCTCGAACGGAACTGGGGAAGGAGCTATCGCCACGGCTCGAAAACCGGGGCGACCTCCTCTCGAACGACGACGACCCCGTCGAAGTAGGCCGACCAGTCGACGGATGCGAAGCTGCCGAACAGCCGGGACGGCGCGTTGCCGATCCGGCGCAGCGCCGACGCGTCCAGGAAGGCCATCGCCGTGCCCCCGCCGGTCGCCTGGGCTTCGAGCGAGCCCGGCGGCGCCTCGGGCAGCGGCTTGCTCGGCATCCCCGCCATCGACGACTGACCGCCGAACGCGCTGAAGCCGATGACGGCCAGGCGATCGCCCCGGTGCTCGGCGAGCCAGGCGCCGAGCGGCTTCGCGGGTAGTGGACCCTGTCGCCGCGCGGCGTGCACCGTGGCCGTCCACACGATCAGCTTGCTACCCCGGGGCATGCGCGCGCGCTGCCAGAGGAAGTTGCGATACATCATCGCGTCGCGGTCCCGCGCCCCGGCGGCGCCCTGCTCGCGGTCGTAGAAGCCTGCCAGGTTCTCGAGCATCACCGACTCGGGCGTGCCGGCACCTCTCCGTCCACGCGCGGCGCGGGCGTCGGCGGCGCGGCGCGCGCACCGCTGCAGGCGGATCCGTTCCGGCTCGTTGAACGGCCGCGCCGCGTCGTAGCGCCAGTACAGGTTCCGCACGATCGCCTGCTCGCATTCGGCCGCGCTCCGTGCCGGCAGCGACGCGGCGACGAGGGCGGGGAGGGTGGCGCGGGCATGGTCCGACATCGCGCTCACCTGGTCGTCCAGCCCCGCCAGCACCAGCCTGCCGGCCGTCGCCTGCCCGAACAGCCAGCGGCGCCAATCGGCCAGCTCGCGCGTCCACCAGAAGCGGCCGATCGCCTTGTCGAGCTGCGCGGGCGCGGCCCGGCGCTCCGCCACCGCGGCCTGGAATCCCAGGAAGTCGTAGATGGGCGCCTCGAAGAGCACCGCGTCGAAGCCGCACCGCTCCACCAGCCGCTGGACGATCCGCGCCTTGGCCTGGAACGCCCGGGCCTCCCCGTGGCTGGGCAGCTCCCCCAGCACCACGACCTCCCTGTCGCAGACCGCCTCCGAGACCCGCGCTTCCACCGTCGACGAGTCGGCCCACTGGGCCCGCGCCTCCGCGGGGCCGACCAGCAGGCCGAGCAGCGCGGCCAGGCCGAGCGAGCGGCCGCTGTCCCGGATCGAAGCCGGTATGTGCATCATCGATCCCTCGATCTCGTTCGTGTCGCAGGACGGATTCATCCCACCTCGTCACGACGGCCCCGGCGCGATGCCGGGGCCGTCCACGCGTCTGAGGAGACGGGCGTGTGACTACTGTTTGAAGATGTGGATCTGGACGTTTCCGGCGGCGTCCACGTGGCCGCGGTACATGCCGCTGGTGTTGAACGGCCACGTCCAGTTGCCCTGCCGGTCCATGGCGATCACGCCGCCGTCGCCGTTCTGCGCCACCAGCTGACGCATGACGATGCTGTCGGCCGCCTGCGCCAGCGGGAGGCGGCCGTACTCCACCAGCGCGCAGATGGAGTGCGCCACCGTGTTGCGGATGAAGTACTCCCCCGTCCCCGTGGCCGACACCGCGCACGAGCGGTTGTTGGCGTACGTCCCCGCGCCGATGATGGGCGCGTCGCCCACGCGGCCGTAGCGCTTCATCTGCGTGCCGCCGGTGG
Source organism: Longimicrobium sp. (assembly GCA_035630095.1). Taxonomy (GTDB): domain Bacteria; phylum Gemmatimonadota; class Gemmatimonadetes; order Longimicrobiales; family Longimicrobiaceae; genus Longimicrobium. The sequence continues at coordinate 1,183 of DASQLJ010000565.1, read as the reverse complement.
AGGTGCCCGCGGCCAGGTTGCCGGCCTGGTCCAGCGCCACGGCGCCCACGGTGCCGAACTTCCGCTCGTCGGGCACCGAGTACGCCGGCTCGCTCATCACCATCGGGCGCCCGCCCGCCGCCCGCGCGCTGTCGGCGGCGCGCTGGCGCTCCCACGAGGCGCGGCGGGCGTTGGTGATGAAGTAGCCCGGATCCACCATCGTGATCCCCTGCTGGCGGCCGAACAGCTCGGCGCCGTCGCCCACCATCATCACGTGCGGGCTCTTCTCCATCACCGCGCGGGCGAGGTCGATGGGGTTGCGGGTGCGGTGCACGCCGGCCACCGCGCCCGCCGCCAGCGTGCCCCCGTCCATGATCGACGCGTCCAGCTCGGCGTTCCCCTCGGCGTTCAGCACGGCGCCCTTGCCGGCGTTGAACAGCGAATCGTCCTCCATCACGTTGATCGCCGCCTGCACCGCGTCCAGGCTGCGGCCGCCGCGCTGCAGCACCGCGTGGCCGGCGCGGAGCGCGCGCTCGAGGCTCGCGCGGTAGGCGGCCTCGCGCACCGGCGTCATCTGCTCGCGCGAGATGGTGCCGGCGCCTCCGTGGATCACCATCCCCCAGCGCGCCTGGCCGGCGGCGCCGGAGCCTTCCGGCATCTGCGCGGTGCCTGCGGACGGCGCCCGGGCGGCGGGTGCGCAGGCCGCCGCGGCGAGCAGCAGCGCCGCGGTGACGGTCGATCGGCTGCGGTGGAGCTTCATGGGTCGGATCACGAGGGTGTGGGTCGTGCTACGGGAGCGCGCGCGGACGGCGCAGGAACCCTGCCGGAGAAAGAACTTGACACGAAGTGCAGCGTGCAACATATTTCGTTGCGTGTCTGTTAAGGGCGTTTCGGGGTGGTTCATCGGGGGTTGATATGAGCGCCAGCAGCGACGAGCCGCAAGAACCTTCCGGCCAGCCGGGCGATGTTCCGCTCGACGCGCTCCGCGAGTTCATGCGCGAGCAGGTGGAGGAGCGCTCCCTGCGCGAAGTCGCGGGCGAGGTGGGGATCGGCAAGGACGCCGTGCGCAGCTTCGCCGAGGGCGACGCGCGCCCGTACTCGCAGACCGTGCAGAAGGTGCGCGAGTGGTACGTGCGCGAGGTCCACGCCGCGCACCGCGAGCACGGGCAGCCGCCGGTGCGCCCGTACGCGCCGCTGGGCACGG
>DASQLJ010000564.1:0-3395 GCA_035630095.1 Longimicrobium sp. | reverse complement strand
CCAGCGACACCACCAGCCGCGTCCCCCCCCCGCCGAACGCCCGCCGCCGCAGCGCCGCCGAGGCCGCATCCTCGGCCGGCGTGCGCGCGGGGAGCCGCACCAGCCCCGTCACCCAGTCCGGCCGCGCCGCGAGCGCCGAGTCCGTCGCCGTGGGCGGACGCGCCTGCGCCGTCGCGTCCGCCATGCACGCGACCGCCGACCCGAGCGCCACGACGGCGAGTTTGATCCACTTCATGTTGCGATGGGGCAGCAGGATACGAGTCGCGGTACCGCCGCGTCTCCTCCGCACAATCGCACCACCATCTCGCCCGGCGCAATCCTGCGCATGATGTGGTCGATCGAAACCCGGCCGATGAGCGTGTTGACAGATCAAATTTTATTGTTACGTTTAGCCCATGACCACTACGACCGCCGCCGACCTGGCCCGCACCGCACGCCTCTTCCACGCGCTCAGCGACGAGACGCGGCTGGGGATCGTGCAGCTGCTCGGGAGCGGCGAGCGGTGCGTGTGCGACCTGACCGGCGCGCTCGACGCGGCGCAGTCGCGGCTGTCGTTCCACCTGAAGACGCTGCGCGAGGCCGGGCTCGTGTCCGACCGCCGCTGCGGGCGCTGGGTGTACTACTCGCTGGTTCCCGGCGCGCTGGACGAGCTGTCGGAGCTGGCGCTGGGGCTTCGGCCGTCGGAGCAGGCGTGGTCACAGCAGGGCGAGGGATGCTGCCGCTAAGGGCGCATCCCCTTTTTTTCAACCAACGCATCAACATTTTTTGATGCACGAACGGGGGAGGGTGTGATGGGCGACCAGGCGACGATCCGGGAGACGGTGCGCGAGCGCTACGGGCAGGCGGCGCTGCGGGTGATGGCGGGCGAGGCGAACGGGTGCTGCGGCGGCGCCGCGGCGAGTTGCGGCGGGAGCGACCCCATCACCCGCGACCTGTACGCCGAGGGGCAGACCGACGGCATCCCCGCCGAGGCGGTGCTGGCGTCGCTGGGGTGCGGCAACCCCACCGCGCTGGCCGAGCTGAACGAGGGCGAGACGGTGCTGGACCTGGGCTCGGGCGGCGGAATCGACGTGCTCCTCTCGGCGCGGCGCGTGGGGCCCACGGGCAAGGCGTACGGGCTGGACATGACGGACGAGATGCTGGAGCTGGCGCGCGAGAACCAGCGCCGGGCGGGGGTGGAGAACGTGGAGTTCCTGAAGGGTCACATCGAGGAGATCCCGCTGCCGGACGACTCGGTGGACGTGATCATCTCCAACTGCGTGATCAACCTCTCGGCCGACAAGGGCCGCGTGCTGGCCGAGGCCTTCCGCGTGCTGAAGCCCGGCGGCCGCTTCGCCGTGAGCGACGTGATCGTGCGCGGCGAGGCCCCGCCCGAGGTTCGCCGCAGCATGGAGCTGTGGATCGGCTGCGTGGCCGGCGCGCTGGAGGAGGGCGAGTTCCGCGCGCTCCTGCAGGAGACCGGCTTCGACGAGGTCGACATCGAGCCCACGCGCATCTACAGTGTGGAGGACGCGCGCGGGTTCCTGGAGGGGAGCGGCGTGGACGTGGACGCCCTGGCGCCCGTGGTGGACGGCAAGTTCGCCAGCGCCTTCGTCCGCGCGAAGAAGCCGGTGGAGGTCGCCGCCGCCGCCGGCTCCTGCTGCGCCCCGGGCTGCTGCGCCTGATCGCGGCGCGTTGCCCTGGCACCGTCAACCGCGGTGAACACGGAGCAACGGAGAGAACGGAGGAAGCGGAGGGGCTCCGGTGTTGCGCCGGGGCTCGTCCGCTCCGACCGTGGGGTACGCGTTCCGGCAGACGGCACGATGCGGCCGGCCGTTGAAGTCCGCGAAGGCGGACTGCGTGCCCTTGTAGCGGCGAGTTCACTCGCATATTCCACCTCGGGCTCCGGATGCCCGTCCGGTCCCCGCCAGCGCCGACCCGCCACGAGAGATGATGCGATGAACGATTTCGAGATCCGCCCCGCGTCCGACGCGGACCGGGAGGCGGTGGAGGGGCTGCTGGGCGCGGCGGGGCTGCCGCCAGACGGGCTGGACGAGCAGTTCGGGGATCCGTACGCGGTCGCCGTGTCGGACGGGCGGATCGTGGGCGCGGCGGGGGTGGAGGTGTACGGGGCGGCGGGGCTGCTGCGCTCGGTGGTGGTCGACCACGCGTGGCGCGGGCGCGGGCTGGGGGCGGCGCTCACCCGCGAGCGGCTGGGGTGGGCGCGCGAGCGCGGGCTGGACGCCGTCTACCTGCTCACCGACACGGCCGGCGGCTACTTCCCGCGGCTGGGTTTCGCGCCGGTGCCGCGGGAGCAGGTGCCCGAGGCGGTGCGCGGCTCGCTGCAGTTCGCCACCGTCTGCCCATCCACCGCCGACGTGCTGAAGCTGGAACTGCGCGAGGCGCCGTGCGCTACGCCCTGATCTCCGACATCCACGCCAACCTCCCCGCGCTCGAGGCGGTGCTGGCGGACGTGGACGCGCGCGGCGGCGTGGATGCCGTCCATCACCTGGGCGACCTGGTGGGCTACGCGCCCTGGCCGGACGAGGTGGTGGAGACGATCCGCGCGCGCGGGATCCAGGGGGTGTGCGGCAACTACGATTCGACGGTGGCGGCGGGCGCGCCGCACTGCGGCTGCCGCTACGAGGACCCGCGCCAGGAAGCGCTCTCGCACGAGAGCTACGCGTGGACGCGGGCGCACGTGGGCGAGGCCGCGCGGCGCTTCCTGGGCGCGCTGCCGTTCCGCATGGACTTGCGCCCGGGAGGCGGGCACGCGCCGGGGTCGCGGGTGGTGCTGGTGCACGGCACGCCCACGCTCAACACCCTCTACTGGACGGCCGACCGCGACGACGACTTCTGCCGGAAGATGGCCGGGCACGCGGGCGCCCGCGCCGGCGACGTGATCTGCTTCGGCCACACGCACGTGCCGTGGACGCGCGCGGTCGACGGCATCCGCTTCGTCAACACCGGCTCCGTCGGCCGCCCCAAGGACGGCGACTGGCGCGCCGGCTACGTGCTGCTGGAGGTGGAGGGCGCCGCCTCGTCCGCCGAGTTCGTGCGCGTGGAGTACGACGTCGCCCGCGCGATGGACGCCATCCGCGCCAGCGAGCTCCCCGACGACTTCGCCGAGTACCTGCGCACGGGGGGGAAGGCGAAGGCGGAGGCCGCGGCGTAGCGCGGAGGGTGGCGCATGCGGCGGCGAGGGCCCCTCCCCCGACCCCGTCCCCACGCTTCGCGGACGCTTCGCGGGGGAGGGGGGGCAGGCAAGGGCAACGGCAACGGCGGGATCGAAGATAGATGAACGTGAAGCGGCTCCCGGGGGTGTGCCCGGGAGCCGCTTCGTCCGTCGATGTCGATCGCGACGATTTCGATCGCGAAGTGTCAGCGCTGCTCGGCCAGGCGGCGGACCATCGCCT
>DASQLJ010000563.1:0-2195 GCA_035630095.1 Longimicrobium sp. | reverse complement strand
GCCCTCCAGCCGCCGGAGCTGGCTCACGTCGAGGAACACCATCACCGCGCCGCCGCCGGGGAGGGGCTGCGCGGTGGCCAGCAGGCTGCGGCCGTCCACCGTCAGCTCCGTGGCGGGGACCGCCTCGCCGGCGAGGACCTGGCCCACGAGGTCGAGAAAGCCCTGCCGCCGCGCCACCGCCTCGGGGGTGATGCCGCGCGGGTCGGCGCCGAGCGAGAACATGCGGCGGGCGGCGGGGTTGGCGCGGCGCACGCGGCCCTGCGCGTCCACGGCGATCACGCCCTCGCTCATCGCGTCGATCAGCGCCGACATCTCGGCGCGCTCGCCCTCGAGCTGGCCCAGGCGGCGCTGCAGCTCGCCGGCGAGGCCGTTGAGCGCGTCGGCCATCTCGGCCAGCTCGTCGTGGCCGCGGGCGCGGGCGCGCTGGGCCAGGTCGCCGGCGGCCATGGCGCGCGCGGTGCCGGCGAGCTGCCGCAGCGGCGAGGTGACGATGCGGCTGAAGCCGAACGAGAGCATGCTGGTGAGCACCAGCGCGATCACCCCCACGCCGAAGATGCCGCGCTGCACGCGGGTGACGGCGCGGTTCACCTCGCGCAGCGGCACGGAGACGCGGATCACCAGCCCGGTGGATGCCGGAACGGCCAGGTACAGGTACTCGGCGCCGATGGTGGCGCTCACGCGGACGTCTTCGCCCATGCGGCCGCGGAGGGCGTCGCGAACCTCGGGGCGGCTGCCGTGGTTCTCCATCCCCGCCAGCTCGGCGGCGTCCTTCTCCGAGTCGCCGCGCACCCTGCCGTCGGGGCCGATGATGGTGATGCGGCGCCCGGTGAGGCCGCCCAGCCAGTCGGCCAGCGAGTCGGGGGGGATGCCCGGGGTGCGCTCCTCGAGGGTGCGGACCAGCGCCAGCTCGCGCGTGATGTCGTCGGCGACGATGGCGGTGAGCTGGGTGCGCAGCATGGAGCCCACGCCCAGCGTCAGCGCCACCACCACGGCCGCGATCACGGCGAGGTAGCTGAGGAAGAGCTTCTGGTCTGCGCGAAGGTGCACGACGGCTGAGTGCGAAGGTGCGAAAGTGCGAGAGTTCGAGGTGTCCGTACGAAAGTACCGCCCTTCACTCCGCCGGCAACGTCCCATGCGTCAGTCGAGGTCTGCTGAGCACGAGAGAAGGGCCGGCAGAGTCGTGAAAGACTCTCCCGGCCCTCGTCGTCATCCGTCGGCGCTCAGCGCGGGGGGTCGGTGCGGAAGCGGTAGCCGAAGCCGCGGACGGTCTCGACCCACTCGGCCTGATCGCCGAGCTTGTTGCGCAGCCGCTGCACGTGCATGTCCACGGTGCGCGTGGCAATGTTGGCGGTCACCTCCCACACCGCCTCCAGGAGCTGGCGGCGGCTCTGCACGCGGCCGCGGCGCTCCATCAGGGTGAGCAGGAGGCGGTACTCGGTGGGCGTCAGGTCCAGCTCGCGCCCTTCCACCTCGGCGCGGGCGGCGCCGGTGTCGACCGTGAAGGGGCCCACGCGCACCACCTTCCCCGTCTTCCCCGCGGGCGGCGCCTGCTGCACCCGGCGGAGCACGGCGCCTACCCGCAGGATCAGCTCCTGCGGCGAGAACGGCTTGGCCACGTAGTCGTCGGCGCCCAGGCGGAGGCCGGCGATGCGGTCCTGCTCCTCGCGCCGGGCGGTGAGGAGGATCACCGGGATCTCGGCCGTCTCGGGGCGCTTGCGCAGCTCCTCGAGCACCTGCAGCCCCGACATCCCCGGGAGCATCAGGTCCAGGATCATCAGGTCGGGGCGCTCCAGCTCGGCGGCGCGGATCGCCTCGGGGCCGCTGGACGCCGTGCGGACGCGGTACGACTCGCGCGCGAGATGATACGCGACGAGCGCCGAGATGTCGGGCTCGTCGTCGACCACCAGGATGTGGGCGTTGGTCATCTTGGGCGTGTCGGTCCGCTCGGAGCGGGACGCGATCAGCTGGTTGAAGGCGCCGGGAATGTGCGGCGGCGCTGAAGCGCTTGGCAAGGCTCACCTCCTTGAGTGTCGCTGAGGATTGTATCGGACCGGTGTAACGGAGGCGTCACGGGTTGGGATAGGGATGGAGACGGAGAGCGCCGGATAGGGGATGAGGGGGGGCGGGCGCCGCGGGCCCCCACCCCGCACGCGGCTTCGCGCGTGCCGCCCCTCCCCCAAAACAACCTGGGGGAG
>DASQLJ010000562.1:0-7439 GCA_035630095.1 Longimicrobium sp. | reverse complement strand
CGCGCTCGCGTCGGTCGCCGCGGGAACGAGCGAGGCCATGGCGCGCCGGCGGCTCGGCGCCGTTGGCAACGGCGGTATCGTTGCCTACGGCGCGCGAAGCCCGGCCCGGAGCGCAGCGGAGGGACACGCCCGCGTCCGTCTTTTCGGGCGACGGTCAAGGCACCGATCGTCGCACTCCGTATGAGTGCGTTCAACCGCGTGAACGTCCTCGCGAGCCGGACGGCCGGGCACCTTTCCGACGTCGAGAACGGGCCGGCATCGATCGCTGATGCCGGCCCGTTCCGCGTCCGTTGACGGGTGACGAAGCTGAGACAGATCCGCTACAGGGTTTACGCGGCGAGCCCTGGACGTGAGCCGGCGCGGCCATTTCGCGCCGCGCGCGCCGGAGACCGCGCAAGTTGGTGGCGCTGCGACGCTTGACACGGTTGAAAAGCACGTTTACGATCAAGCGCCACACTGAACCAGGCTCAGGCACCGCCGGGCCCCTCCGCCCGGCGCATTCTCGCCGCCCTGCAGCCGCCGAACGCAAGACGTCTCCACCGGGGCCTCCCGTCGCCCCAGCCCCAACGCTGCTGCTCGAACCCGTTCTTCCGTGGCGGCATGCCGGCTCTCCCGGCGCCCGCCGGCCCCAAGGCGGGACGCCCCGCCACAACTCCCTCTCCAGGAGCACCGCATGGATCCTCAGAACCAGGGCACCCGCTACGAGACGCCGTCGAGCGGCCCGTCGTACCCGCCGGCCCCCGCGCCGCAGTTCAGCGTGGGCAACAAGCCGGGGCAGCCCGAGCTGGTCAAGCGCTTCGTGGCCTACTTCATCGACGCCGTGATCCTGGCCGTCATCGCCATGCTCCCGGGGATCCTGGGCATCATCGGCGCCGCCGCCGCGATCGCCGGCTGGCTGATGCGCGACACCCTGCTGGACGGCCGCTCGCCGGGCAAGAAGATCATGGGGCTGCAGGCCGTGAACGCCGCCGGCCAGCCCGTCACGCTGAACGAGTCGGTGATCCGCAACGCGCCGTTCGTCATCGGCGCCATCGGCTCGCTGATCTCGCACTTCACCGTGATCGGCGCGATCATCGCGCTCCCCATCTCGCTCGTCGCCGCGGCCGTGGCGCTGCTCGAGGGCGTGATGGTGCTCACCGGCAACGTGCGCTTCGGCGACCGCTTCGCGAACACCCACGTGGTCGACACGCAGGCGCAGCCCGTCGTCAGCTGACCGCCGGGGAGTGAGCGAAGGCGCCCGCGCCGGGTTCCCGGCGCGGGCGCTTGCTGCGATGAATAGGCATCTTGGGTGCGCATCCGGACGCAGATGATCCTTGCTCCGGGCGTACGAAGGCCGCACCTTGTCTATCCTGTTCGTGTTGGATCGAATCCCCACCCCTTGTACAGGAGCTCTTCGATGAGCAGCGCCGAGAACAGCACCCAGGGCCGTCCCCAGCCGTCCAACCCGCACCGCGTGGAGCGCAAGAGGTGCGGCGAGCACGACTACGAGGTCGGCTTCTACCCCGGCTTCGCCAGCCGCATCGTGGTGAACGGCACCGAGGTCTACAAGCAGCCCGAGAACGAGAGCTTCGTGCTCCCCGACGGCGCCAAGAAGCCGTTGACGTCGCACGCGGTGGAGATCAAGTGCAGCAAGGGCTACAACGTGGTGCTGCACATGGAGGACCCCCACCACGTGGTCGACCAGATCGTGATCAAGCTGAAGGAGCCGGTGAAGGACGGCGGCGGCGTGTTCGCGAACCAGGCCGGCGGCGGCAACGGCGACACGGTGACCATCGACAACACCGCCGCGACCTGCCCCCCCATCTGCAGGTAACGGCTACCCGGCGGTCTCACCGTGCTTACGCTCACCTTCGCGCTCCAGAGCCTGTCCACGCCGCTGCTGCTGTGCGTGGGCCTGGTTTCCCGGGCGGTCGCGGCACGGCCGCCGATGAACGACCCCTTCCACCGTGCGGCGTGGCGGGTGGTGGGGGTGATGTTCGTGGTCTTCGGCATTGACCTGTTCATCGGCAACATCCTGCAGGTGCTCGCGTTCGTGGACGGCACCCCTTCGCCGGCGCTCACGTTCTACCTCCGCGTGGCGCCCGTGCTGAACCACAGCCGCACCTTCCTGGCGCTGGGGGGGCTCGCCGCGCTGGTGGTGCTGGCCGTGCTGAAGGCGCCGCCCGGGCCGCGGTACTGGCGGCTGGCCTGGGCGCTGCTGGGGGTGGGGCTCGCATTGGGTGCGGTGCTCGGCGTGATCGAGGGGCCGTTCTCGATCACCGGGCACCTGTTCGCGGTGGTGCTCTGGGACGTGGTGGAGCTGCTGGTGATCCTCTCCACCCTCTTCGTGCTGCTGGTGACCAACCGGGCCGACCGCTGGCTGTGGGCGCTGCTGGCGGCGTATGCCTCCGGCCTGGCGCTCGGGATCTTCGGGCTCCAGCTGCTCATCCGCTTCGGCATCGGGTGGAACCCGCCCACCTGGACCATCCACGCCGTGCGAGACTTCTTCTACGCCACGATGCTCGCGGCGGCGTTCGTCCGGCTCAGGGCCGCCCGCAGGGGGCGCCCGGTGCACGGGATGCTGGGGCCGGACCGGGCCGCTGTCCGTGATGCGCTGAGCGGCGCCACGTGGCGGGCATGATACGGAGTCCGACAAGTCGGTGCCGGGGCCCGAAACGGACGAGCGGGATGCGGGCGTGTCCCTCCGCTGCGCTCCGGGCCGGGCTTCGCGCGCCGTAGGCAACGATACCGCCGTTGCCAACGGCGCCGAGCCGCCGGCGCGCCATGGCCTCGCTCGTTCCCGCGGCGCCGAACGCGGGCGCGCCGGCGTCTCGGCCCTGCGGGCGCGAATCCCTCACGCAAACCGCCCGCTCGCGGAACGGAGCTCGTGGGCTCCGTATGAAACGGCGGCACTGCGCGACGGTATGAAACGACGGCGGCGCGGGAGAGATCTCCCGCGCCGCCGTCGCTTTTTCATCCCCCGAAAGCCCCGCCTACGGCCACTCGCGCGACCAGAGCAGGAGGCCGGCGGCCGCGAGCCAGAAGAGGCCGTAGCCGCAGGCGAACGCCAGCGCGCCCCAGGCCGTGCTCCCCAAGCTCGCGGCCTGGTACACGTCGCGCAGCGCCAGGTGCGGGGGGAGGAGGAAGGAGATCGCCTGCTGCACCGTGGGGCTCAGCGGCTGCGTCCCCATCTCGGCGAACACCGACAGCGCGTACTCCCACGCCGAGGTGAGCACGAACACCCCCACCGCCGCCAGCGCGTCGCCGCGCGGCAGCAGCACCGAGAAGAACGCCACCAGCCCGCCGTACACCAGCGCGAAGAGCGCCGGCTGCGCCATCGCCCCCGGGCCCACGCGAAGCTCGCCCCACGCCAGGAGCTGCCCCACCACCAGGAACGCCGCCGCCGCCCCCACCGAGATCGCGTACGCCAGCGCCCAGCGCACGCCGTAGTAGGCCAGCGGCCGCGTGCGGTGCGAGAAGTGGATGCGGTAGTACCCCTCGCGCCGGTCGGCCGAGATGAAGCCGGCGAGCAGCACCAGCATCCCCGCGCCGGCCAGGTTGGCCAGCGTGAACGCGATCCCGCCGGGGTCCGACACCTCGGCCGCCACCTCCTCGCCCACCTCGCCGTGCAGGTGGAAGCCGGGCTCCAGCAGGTAGAAGAGAACCGCGATCAGGGCGAGCACCAGCAGCCGCCAGCGCATCTGCCACAGCGTGAGCGTGATCACGGGCGCTTCCCCCGCCCGCCGCGCGCGGCGCGCACGGTGCCGCGGTAGCGCTCCTCCAGCGTGGGCCGCAGCGGCGCCACCGAGCGGACCACCACGCCGCGCGCCAGCAGCGCCGCCAGCCGCCGGCTCAGGTCCTCCGCGTCCGCCGGCTCCACGAAGAAGCGCAGCGGCGCGCCCTGCTCGGGCACCGCGTCGGGAAAGCAGGCGCGCACGGCCTCGCCGGCGTGCGCGGTCGACTCCACCTCCAGCCGGTACGCCGGGAACGCGTGCGCCCCCGCGCGCAGGTCGATCACCTCGCGCAGGGCGCCGCTCTCCAGCACGGCCACGCGGTCGGCGGTGCGCTCCAGCTCGCTCAGGTCGTGCGAGGCGATCAGCGCCACCCGGTCGGGCCGCGCGGCGCGCCACTCCTCCACCATCGCGCGCAGCTCGGCCACCCACTCGGGGTCGAGGCCGTTGGTGGGCTCGTCCAGCACCATCACCGCGCGGTCGCCCAGCAGCGCCTGCGCCAGCGCCAGCCGCTGCCGCATCCCCTTCGAGAGCGCGGCCACGCGGCGCGGGCGCGTGTCGCCCAGCCCCACGCGGTCGAGCGCCGCGTCGATCTGCGGCCCCGGGTCCTCCAGCTCCGCCAGCGAGGCGTACACGCGCATGGCGTGCTCCACCGTCCACGCGTGCGGGATGGCGGGCGTCTCGGGGACGTAGGCCACGCCGTGGCGCTCGGCGTAGGCGCGCGGCGCCAGCCCGCCCACCGTCACGCTCCCGCGCGTGGGGCGCAGGTAGCCCAGCAGGATGCGGATCAGCGTGCTCTTCCCCGCGCCGTTGGGGCCCACGATGCCCAGCACGGTGCCGGGGGGCACGTTCAGCGACACGCCGGCGAGCGCGGGCACCACGCGGCCCAGCGCGCGGGCGCGCCAGCCTCCGTAGCTCTTTGCGACCTGGTCCAGGTGGATCATGGGCGGGAGGCTACGCCCGGCGGGTGCGGGGCGCAAGTGAATGGGGCGTCGCGACGTGGATGCTCATCGCCCCCTCATCCCCCACGCGCCGCCGGAACTGCGGAGACGCGGAAGACGCGGGAGCGGGAGAGCTCAAGGACGCGTGCGCACCGGCCGAAGCGCGGTGAACTGCCGTTTCCAGCGATGCGGGACGAGCCGTGTCGTGCCGACCTGCTTGCACGGTTCGTGCGCGGTGTGGCTTTCATGAGCACGCAACCGGAAATCCGACCGCCCGGACCGCCGCTCCCCGAGCGCCGCGGCGAGCCCCGGCATGGCAGCGAGCCCGGCAAACGGGTGGTGTTCTCGCTCTTCCGCTGGATCGGCGAGCACGTGCGCGGCTTCTACGGCGCGGTGGGGGCGCTGCTGTTCGCCGGCCTGGCGGTGATGATCGTCTGCGTCGCCCTGTTCGGCGCGCTGGCGGGCGAGGTGATGGAGGGCGACACGCAGCGGATGGACGACGCGGTGCTGCTGTGGATGAACCGCCACGCCAGCCCCGCGCTCACCACCTTCGCGCTCGACGTGACGGCGCTGGGGGCGGGCACGGTGGTGTGGCTGGTGATGATCGTGGCCAGCGTGTTCATGTGGGTGAGCCGCCACCGCTATTCCGTGCTCCTGCTCTGGGTGGCGATCGCGGGCTCGGGGCTGATCAACGCCACCATGAAGATGTTCTTCGAGCGCCCGCGGCCGCAGCTCTTCCCCTGGCGCGTGCCGTACGCGGGGCTCTCCAGCTTCCCGTCGGGGCACTCGATGACGTCCACGGTGTGCTACGCCACGCTGGCGTTCCTGGTGGTGCGGCTGGTGGATTCGCGCGTGCTGCGCCGCTTCGTGGTGGGCCTGGCGGTCGTGATGGTGCTGATGATCGGCCTGTCGCGCATGTACCTGGGCGTGCACTACCCCACCGACGTGCTGGCGGGCTTCGCCACCGGCCTGGCGTGGGCGTCGTTCTGCGCGCTGATGATCGAGGCGATCCGCTACTTCCGCCACCGCAAGCCCGCCGTGGTCGCCCAGGAGCACGACCTCGACGCCACCGCCACCGAGGGCCCCGTCAAGGCGTAGCCTCGTTGTCGCCCCGCCGCCGCCCCGCTACCTTCGCCGCCGCGATCCGCCGGCGGCGAAGTCGTGCCGTCGTCGGGCGGGAGGATGTCCGATCCAGATCGCGAACGACCGTAGAAGCTATTGAGGGGCTCGGGATGTGGATACGTTGCGCGGCGCCCCATTGTTGTGGACCAACGCCGATCGCCGTTGAAGTCCGCGAAGGCGGCGCGAAGGCGGACTGCGCGCCGTTGTAGCCGCGAGGGCCGCAGCAACAACTACGAGAAGCCTCGCAAACTGCGCGAGGCTCCACGGATGGGGGCCGCATCGGGGAGTGAGAAGAGCGCAGATTGCCTGGGTTGAGCGAGCGCGGACGGGAGGCGAACGTCGCCTCGGCATGTGCTGAGTTATCAGTTTTTTAAACATGGACACTACTCCGCCTATCACACGTCGGCGGAGGATTGATCGACATCCCCATGATCGAACAGTTTGCGGTGGCGGCCAATGCCGTTCACTGCCCGATCGGGACGATGTTTGCGGGCGTGGGTGCGCGGGGGCGGGCCGAAGGGCTGGTGAGGGTCCGCACTGGCGGCCAAAGCCGCAGCGCCGCGAGCTCACTCGCATAGTCCGCCCCCGACGACCACCTTGATCGCTCCGAACGGTCGCACGCGGGGCGCGGTGGAAAACTCTGCCGATCGAATCCTATCTTGAATCCGGGTATGAAGATGATCCATCAAACGTGGGCTGATCGATGACGGGAGCTGAGCCGGTGCTGGCGCACACGCGCGTGGGAGCCGCGGGGCGGGAGCCCGAGCGGTGGCTGCTGGTGCTGCACGGGATCTTCGGCGCGGGGCGGAACTGGGGCTCGATCGCGCGGCGGCTCACCGACGCGCGGCCCGAGTGGGGCGCGGTGCTGGTGGACCTGCGCATGCACGGCCAGTCGCGCGGGGGCTTCGCGGGCCCGCACACCATCGCCTCCAGCGCGGCCGACGTGGACCGGCTGGTGGAGGAGATGGACCTGCACGCCGCCGCGGTGCTGGGGCACTCGTTCGGCGGCAAGGTGGCGCTCACCTACGCGCAGCGGCACGGCGCGGAGCTGAGCCAGGCGTGGGTGATCGACAGCACCTTCGCCGTGCGCGAGCCCGAGGGGAGCGCGTGGGAGATGATCGCCGCCGTGCGCCGCCTCCCCCCCGACTTCGCCTCGCGCGCCGAGGCGGTGGAGGGGCTGGTGGCGCAGGGCTACGCGGAAGGCGTGGCGCAGTGGATGGCCATCAACCTGGAGCCCGCCGAGGGGCGCTACCGCTGGCGGATCGACTTCACGGCGATCGAGGAGATGCTGCGCGACTTCTTTCGCACCGACCTCTGGCCGGTCGTGGAGGCGCCACCGGCGGGCGTGGAACTGCACTTCGTGAAGGCGACCCGGTCGAACACGCTCGACCCCCAGTCCACCGCGCGCGTGGAGGCCGCCGGCGCGAACGGGCGCGTGCACCTGCACCTGCTGGAGGGCGGCCACTGGATCAACACCGACAACCCCGACGGCGTGCTGGACCTGCTCGTCCGCCATCTCCCGTAGCCCGGGCGGGGCGGATGAAAAGCGAGGCGGGGAGACGCGATACGCATCTCCCCGCCTCTTCTTCATCCGCCGTCTCCCGCCCGGCCGGCTTCGACGCGACTACGACGGCGACTCGCCCGTGCGCACGTCCGCCGGCGTCAC
>DASQLJ010000561.1:0-2747 GCA_035630095.1 Longimicrobium sp. | reverse complement strand
CGGGGCGAGCTGGACCGCGGCGCGCTGGTGCGGACGCTGGACCGCATCGTCGCCCGCCACGAGGCGCTGCGCACCACCTTCGCGACGGTGGATGGCGAGCCGGTCCAGCGCATCGCCCCGGTCGAGGAGAGCGCGTTCCGGCTGGTGGAGCACGATCTCCGCGCCTCGCCGGACGCGGAGGACGAGCTGCGCCGCCTCGTCTCGGACGAGGGGAGCGCGCCCTTCGACCTGGAGCAGGGGCCGCTGGTCCGCGGGCGGCTGATCCGGATGGCGGCGGACGACCACGTGCTGCTGCTGACGATGCACCACATCGTCTCCGACGCCTGGTCGGCCGGCGTGCTGCACCGCGAGCTGGGCGCGCTGTACGCCGCCTTCGCGCGCGGCGAGCCCGATCCGCTCCCCGCGCTGTCGGTGCAGTACGCCGACTACGCTGCCTGGCAGCGGCGGTGGGTGGAGGGCGAGGTGCTGGACGCGCAGGCGGCGTACTGGACGCAGACGCTCGCCGGCGCGCCGGAGCTGCTGGAGCTTCCGGCCGACCATCCACGTCCGGCGCGGCAGGATTTCTCGGGTGCGTCGCTGAAGGTGGAGCTGGGCCGGGAGCTGACGGCGGCGCTCAAGACGCTGTCGCAGCGGCACGGCACCACCCTCTACATGACACTGCTGGCGGGGTGGGCCACGGTGCTCGCCCGGCTCTCGGGCCAGGACGACGTGGTCGTCGGCACCCCATCGGCGAACCGGGGGCGGTCCGAGGTGGAGGAGCTGATCGGCTTCTTCGTCAACACGCTGGCGCTGCGGGTGGACCTCTCCGGCGCGCCGACGGTGGCGGAGCTGCTGGCGCAGGTGAAGACGCGCGCGCTGGAGGGGCAGCGGAATCAGGACATCCCGTTCGAGCAGGTGGTGGAGCGCCTGCGTCCCGCGCGGAGCCTGGCGTACAGCCCGCTCTTCCAGGTGATGTTCGCATGGCAGGACACGGCGGGCGGCGCACGGGAGCTGCCGGGGCTGCAGCTGTCCCCCGCGAGCGCCGGCCCGCGCACCACGGCCAAGTTCGACCTGCTGCTGGCGCTGGGGGAGGAGGACGGGGAGCTCGTCGGCGTGGTGGAGTACGCCACCTCTCTCTTCGAGCGCTCGACGGTGGAACGGTGGGTGGGCTACCTGAGCGCGCTGCTGGAGGGGATGGCGGCGGACGACGGCCGGAGCGTGGACCGCATCCCGGTCCTCCCCGATGCCGAGCGCGCCCTGGTGCTGCGGGAGTGGAACGCGACCGATGCGGCGTATCCCCGCGAGGCGTGCGTCCACGAGCTGTTCGAGGCGCAGGCGGCGCGCACGCCCGGCGCGGTGGCGGTTGTGTTCGAGGGCGAGCGGGTGACGTACGCCCAGCTGAACGCGCGGGCGAACCGGCTGGCGCACCACCTCCGCTCGCTGGGGGTCGGTCCGGACGTGCGGGTGGGGATCTGCGTGGAGCGCAGCGTGGAGATGGTGGTGGGGCTGCTGGGCATCCTGAAGGCCGGCGGCGCCTACGTCCCGCTCGACGCCAGCTATCCGGTGGACCGGCTCCGCCACATGCTCGAGGACAGCGCCCCCGCCGTCCTCCTGACGCACCCGCCGCAGGCCGCCACCACCGCCGCGCTGTCGGCGGGGTCCGCCATCCCGGTGCTCGATCTCACGGGTGACGAGGCGTGGGCGGACCAGCCGGAGACGAATCCCGGCCGGGAGGGACTTGGCCCGCGGAACCTGGCGCACGTGCTCTTCACCTCGGGCTCCACGGGTCGCCCAAAGGGGGTGATGCTGGAGCACGGGAGCTTGGTGAACCGGCTGGCGTGGATGCAGGACCGGTACGGGATGGAGGCCGGCGAGGCGCTGCTGCAGAAGACGCCTTTCTCCTTCGACGTCTCGTTCTGGGAGTTCTTCTGGCCGCTGATGGTGGGCGCCCGGCTGGTGATGGCGCGCCCCGGCGGCCACCGCGACCCGGCGTACTTGGTGGAGACGATCCGGCGCGAGGGGATCACGATCGCGCACTTCGTCCCGTCGATGCTCCCGCTCTTCCTGGAGCACCCGGACGCGGCCGCGTGCACGGGGCTCCGTCGCGTCCCCGTGAGCGGCGAGGCCGTATCCGCTGCCCTGGTGCGGCAGTTCCACGAGCGGCTTCCCGGCGTGGGGATGTACAACCAGTACGGGCCCACCGAGTCGGGCGAGGTGACCGAGTGGGCGTGCGACCCCGACGCGGAGCGCGTCTCCATCGGCCGGGCGATCCACAACTCGGCGGTCTACGTCCTGGACCGTGCCGGCGAGCCGGTGCCCGTCGGCGTGGCCGGCGAGCTGTTCATCGGCGGCGTGGCGGTGGCGCGCGGGTACCTGGGCCGGCCTCGGCTGACGGCGGAGCGCTTCGTTCCCGATCCGTTCGGCGAGCCGGGCGCGCGGCTGTACCGCACCGGCGACCTCTGCCGGTGGCTCCCCGACGGGACGCTGGAGTACCTGGGGCGCACCGACTTCCAGGTGAAGGTGCGCGGCTTCCGCGTGGAGCTGGGCGAGATCGAGGCGCGGCTGGCCTCGCATCCCGGCGTGCGCGAGACGGTGGCGCTCGCGCTGGACGACGGGGCGGGCGGGAAGCGGCTGGTGGCGTACTTCGTGGGCGAGGCGCTGGAGAGCGATGCGCTCCGTGCGCACCTGTCCGAGCAGCTGCCGGAGTACATGGTTCCCGCGGCGTTCGTCCGGCTGGAGACGCTTCCGCTGACTCCCAACGGAAAGCT
>DASQLJ010000560.1:0-11685 GCA_035630095.1 Longimicrobium sp. | reverse complement strand
CTGGAGGGGAAGCCCACGATCGGCGGCACCGTCTTCCTCACCGGGCCGTACGCGCGCATCGTGCGGCTGCCGGGGCTGCGCATCCGCCAGCTTCCGGGGCCGGGGCCGCTGGAGGGCGACAACCGCTTCGTGCAGACGCTGTGGCTGGCGTCCACCGCGCGCGCCGTGCTGGAGTGCCTGCGCGTGCAGCGCGTGCGCGGCCTCGACTCGCCCGCGCTCCCCCGCGCCGAGATCGAGGCGCGGCTCGACCGCATCATCCGCTTCAGCGGCGAGGGGGAGGCGAACACGCTGCGCGATCGTGCGCGCGCCCTGGCCGAGGCGCTCGACGCCGAGTCCGCGGAGACCGAGCTGAACGCGCTGGTCGGCGCGCTGCTGGGCACCCGCCGTGCGGAGCTCACGTCCCCCGTCGCCCGGCTGCGGGCGATCGGCGCGCCGTACGACTCGGGGCGCGTGGAGCTGTTCAACACGCTGCACGCGGCGCTGCTGGCGTGGCAGCCCCGCCCGCGCTCCGACTACGTGAGCGAGGGGCCGCTGTTCGAGAACCTCGCCTTCGTGGATGCCTACTTCTCCAACTTCATCGAGGGAACGGAGTTCGAGGTGCAGGAGGCGGTGGCGATCGTGTTCGAGAACCGCATCCCGCGGTCGCGCCCCGAAGACGCGCACGACATCCTGGGCACCTACCGCATCGTGTCGAGCCCGCGCGAGATGGTGCGGAGCGCGGTGATGCCCGGCGCCTCGTTCGAGGGGTTCGTCGCCAGCCTTCGCCGCTACCACGCCACGCTGATGGGCGGCCGCCCCGACAAGCGCCCGGGCGAGCTGAAGACCGAGGTCAACCGCGCGGGCCTCACCGTGTTCGTGGATCCGAGCCTGGTCCTGGGGACGCTGCGGCAGGGGTTCGAGATGCTGCGCTCGTTCCCGGAGCCCTTCAAGCGCGCGGCGCTGATGATGTTCCTGGTCAGCGAGGTGCACCCGTTCGACGACGGCAACGGCCGGCTCGCGCGGGTGATGATGAACGCGGAGCTGATCGGCGGCGGGGAGCGGCGCATCTTCATCCCCACCTCGTACCGCGACGACTACCTGCTGGCGCTGCGGGCGCTGTCGCGGCAGCGCGAGCCCGACCCGCTGCTGCGGATGCTGGACTACGCGCAGGCCTTCTCCGCCGCGATCGACTTCACCGACCTGCAGGCCGCGCTGGAGACGCTGCACCGCTGCAACGCCTTTGAGCGCGACACCGTGGCGCGCCTGTGCATGCCGCCGACGTGATCGTTCGCGGGTCCGCGGCGGGCGACATCGAATGAGCGGGCCGGCTCCAGGCAAGCGGAGCCGGCCTGTCGCCCGTCCGTCCGCTGCACCTGACGCACCCAGCACTCAGGACTCGGCACTCACCGCCGACGCACTCGCGCACTCGCGCACTTCCGCACCCGTTGTTTCGTCGCCCCGCGTATCCGCATCCCCGCGCCGATGCCCGCCAGACCGTCGAAATGCTTGCTTGACCGGGTATGTCACCCCCGCTATGTTGACTCCCTCACACCCAGAGCGGGATCCCCTTCAGGCCGGCAATGCTCCTCACCGACACCGAAGACGTTCCCGCAGGCGAGGCCGCGTGGGAGGCCGCCGAGCCCGAGCGCATGGTGCTCTTCGTGGTCGGCGAGCACCGCTTCGCGGTTCCGGTGGCGCGCATCCGCGAGATCATCCCGGCGCGGCCGTACACGCCGTTGCCCGGCAGCGCCGACCACGTGTGCGGGCTGATCAACCTGCGCGGCCGCATCGTGACCGTGGTGGACCTGGGCGCCCGCCTGCACCTTCCCCCCGCCTCGCGCATTCCCGAGCACAGCATCGTGATCGTGGAGCACCGCGGGAAGCTGGTGGGGATCGCGGTGGAGGAGGTGGCCCGCATCGTGGCCGTGGACCCCGGCACCCTGGCCGACAGCGCCGAGGTGCTGCGGTCACTACGTATTGACCGCGCGTACCTGCGCGGCGTCGGTGAAGTGGACGACGAGATCTTCGTCGCCGTGGACACCGACGAGATCTTCGACCCCATCCTGGCGTAGGGCGCCCTTCCGGGGCCCCACGCACGCGAAGACGGAGGCTTGATGAGTCAGACCGTGTTGATCTGCGATGACGCCATCTTCATGCGCACCATGATCGGCGACATCCTCACCCAGGCGGGCTTCCAGATCGTGGCCGAGGCCGAGACGGGGGTGCAGGCGGTGGAGAAGTACCGCCAGTTCAAGCCCGACCTGGTGACGATGGACATCGTGATGCCGGACATGGGCGGGATCGACGCCGTTCGCGAGATCATCAAGGAGGATCCCACCGCCAAGATCCTGATGTGCAGCGCGATGGGCCAGCAGGCGCTGGTGATCGAGGCGATCCAGGCGGGCGCCCGCGACTTCGTGGTGAAGCCGTTCCAGCCGAGCCGGGTGCTGGAGGCGGTGCAGCGCGTTTTGGGATGAACGGCTGAACGGGTGCGCCAGCGCGTAAGCGCGCTGGTGCGTCGGGGCTTTCGCGCGGGGCAGGTGTCCGCGCGTCCCCTTCAGCACGCCGGCCCGGGCCCTTTCACGCGCTGACGTACGCCGGGCACCGAACCAGACGCACTCGCGCACTTCCGCACTCACGTACCCGTTCAACCCCGAATGGAACTCTCGCAGTACGGGGAGCTCTTCCTCTCCGAGTCGCGCGAGCACGTCTCGGCGATCAACCACCTGCTGCTGACGCTGGAGACCGATCCGGGCTCCCGCCAGGTGGTGGAGGGGGTTTTCCGCGCCGTTCATACCATCAAGGGGATGAGCGCGACGATGGGGTACCGCGCGGTGGCGGACCTCTCGCACGAGATGGAGAACCTGCTCGACCGCATCCGGCTGGGGAAGGCGCAGGCCACGCCGGAGACGATCGACCTGCTCTTCGCCGCCTGCGACGCGCTGGAGCGCGCGATCGAGGTGGCGGTGGAGGAGAGCGGCGACGAGCCGGCGCTGGACGGGCTGCTGGGCCGCCTGCGCGCCGCCGCCGGCCAGGACGACGTCACCTTCGACATCTTCGCCCCGGAGGTGGACCTGGGCGGGCCCGTGGGCGGCGACTGGGGCGAGGGCGACGCCGCGGCCGACGGGGCGATGCGGGTGCGGGTGGTGATGGCCAAGGAGGCGCTGCTCCCCGGGGTGCGCGCGTTCATGGCGCTCAAGCGCGCGCGCGAGCTGGGCGAGGTGAGCGGGGTGGAGCCGGCCGAGGCCGCGCTGAACGAGCCCGAGTTCACCGGCACGCTGCGCTTCGTGCTGCGCAGCGAGACGCCGGCGGACGAGGTCCGCGCGGCGCTGCTGGCCGTGGGCGAGATCGGCGAGGTGGAGGTGGGCGGGCACGGCGCCGAGGCCGAGCGCGCCGCCGATGCGCCGGGCGAGGCGCAGGCGGCCGACGCGGGGACGGCGGCCGGGGCGGCGGGGCGGGCGCGGCACATCCGCGTGGACCTGCGCCGGCTGGACGCGCTGATGAACCAGGTGGGCGAGCTGGTGATCGTGCGCGACCGGCTGCGCCGGCTGGTGAGCCACGAAACCCCCGACCTGGCCGAGACGGTGGACCAGGCCAGCCGGCTGATCGGAGAGCTGCAGGACGAGATCATGCGCGCGCGCCTGGCGCCGGTGAGCCAGGTGTTCGACCGCTTCCCGCGGCTGGTGCGCGACGCCGCGCGCACGCTGGGGAAGAAGGTCGACTTCGTGATCGAGGGGAAGGAGATCGAGCTGGACCGCTCGATGCTCGACGAGATCGGCGACCCGCTGGTCCACCTCCTCCGCAACTCGCTGGACCATGGGATCGAGGCGCCGGCCGAGCGGCGCGCGCACGGCAAGCCCGAGACGGGGACGCTGCGCCTGCAGGCCAGCCGCGAGCGCAGCCGCATCATCATCCGGGTGGAGGACGACGGGCGCGGGGTGCAGCGCGAGCGGGTGCTGGCCAGGGCGGTGCAGAACGGCCTGGTGACGCGCGAGGAGGCGGCGGGGCTGCCCGACGAGGAGGTGTACCGCCTGCTCACCCGCGCCGGCTTCAGCACCGCCGAGACGGTGACGGACGTGTCGGGGCGCGGCGTGGGGCTGGACGTGGTGGCCACGCGGGTGCGCGCGCTGGGGGGGATGCTGGAGATCTTCAGCGAGCCCGGCCAGGGCACCTCGATGACGCTGCAGCTCCCGCAGACGCTGGCCATCGTGCGCGCGCTGCTGGTGCGGCAGAGCGGCGAGACCTACGCGCTGCCGCTGACGCACGTGGGCGAGACGGTGCACCTGCTGGCCGAGGAGATCGGCACGGTGAAGGGCCGCACGGTGGCATTCCTGCGCGACGAGGTGATCCCGCTGCTGGGCCTGCGCCAGGTGCTGCGCGCCAACGGCACGAGCCCCGACGCGCGCAAGCGCCACGCGGTGATCCTGGAGGTCGGCGAGCAGCGGATCGGCCTGGAGGTGGACGCGCTGCTGGGCCAGCAGGAGATCGTGGTGAAGCAGTTCGACGCCACCGCCGACACGCTGCGCCTCTTCTCCGGCGCCACGATCCTGAGCGACGGCCGCCCCGCGCTGATCCTGGACGCCGGCAGCGTGATCGCCGCCGCGGCGAACGTCTAGGGCGCGTCCGGGGCTTCGGCGCTGACCTGTCGGAGCAAGTCCCCAGTGCCCAGTGTTCGGGTCGAAGGGGACAGCAGGGGGACGGCGGGTGCGGTGCGAGCGGTCTCCCGGAGCGCGCGGCGGACGCCGGTGCGTGGCCGCGCGACGGCCGTGAGGACGCGAAGGCCGTCTCCTCGGAGTGCCGGGATCGATGCTAGGCGCGGCGATCCATCCCGTCCGACGAACCCCGATGGGGGCGCCGACGCGTGAGGGATGCGCGCCCGGAGGGCCGGGAACGCGGCGGCCGCGCGGGAAGCCGGAGGGAGCACGGAGATGCCGGTGGGCCGCCGTGGGCCCGGCTGCGTTGGGCACGGCGGTATCGTGCCCTACGCAGCGCGCAGCCCGGCCCCGCGCAGCGGGGACACGCCCAACCCGCCGTTCCAGCCGTCGGCAGTTCACGAAACCAGGGGAGCACGAAGCCGCCGCACCGTTCGGCACTGTTGCCTTTGGAGCAGTTCCGCTGTTAGCTGTAGATGTGAATCGCGCAAAGCCGGTAGATTCGACGACGGCGACGAGCGGCAGCCACACCACCGCGACGATAAACGACCACGGAGCGACCCGAACGATGACGCTCGACCTGCGGGACCTTGGGGCGATGCAGATGGACGCCCTGCGGGAGGTGAGCAACATGGGCGCGGGGCACGCGGCCACGGCGCTCTCGCAGATGACCAACACGCGGATCATGATCAACGTTCCGCGCCTGCAGGTCACGCCCCTGGAGGACGTTCCCGAGATCATGGGGAACCCCGAGGAGGTGGTCGCCGCCGTGCTGATGCACATGCTGGGCGACCTCACCGGGCGCACCCTGCTGATCTTTCCGCGAAACGCCGCCATGCGGCTCGCCGAGATCCTGCTGCACCGCCAGCCGGGGAGCAGCCACGTGTTCGGCGAGCTGGAGCAGAGCGCCATCAAGGAGGCGGGGAACATCCTCTCGGCCGCCTACATGAACGCCCTGTCGGACTTCATGGGGCTGATGCTGCTGCCCTCGGTGCCGAGCCTGGTGATCGACCTGTGCGGCGCGGTGCTGACCACCGCCTACACCAACTTCGGGCACGAGCGCGACTTCGTGTTCTGCATCCAGACGGAGTTCCTGATGGACGGGGACGAGGTGGTCCAGGGCCAGTTCCTCCTCCTTCCCGACGTCGAGTCGCTCGAGATCATCCTCCAGGCTGTCCGCCTTGCCTGAACTGCAGGACCTTTCCGCCCCCCCCGCCCAGGAGCCGCGCCCCCCGCACTCGGAGCGCGACCTGCGCATCCTGCGCGGCTTCGCCCAGCGGATCGACGCCGCCGACGCGGGCGCGCACAACAACCTGGGCGTCCTCTACTTCAACAAGGCGCTGTACGAGGAGGCGATCCACCAGTTCCAGCGCGCCCTGGCCATCGACCCCAAGATGGTGGTGGCGCAGCGGAACCTGGAGATCGCCTACTTCGCCACGGGCTTCTACGACCGGATGATCTCGGAGCTGCGCGAGCGGCTGCGCGAGGACCCGGCCGACTCGGCCGCGCGCACCCGGCTCGCCCAGGCGTACCTGAACACCGGCGACCACGCCGGCGCCGTGGCCGAGCTGAAGCGGGTGCTGGCGCAGGACCCCGACGACCTGGGCGTTCTCATCCAGCTGGGCCAGGCGGAGAAGGCGGGGGGGAACTTCGAGGCGGCGATGACGTGGTTCGTGCGCGCGCTGGACCTGGACCCCGACAGCGCCGTGCTCCACTTCTACGTGGGCGAGCTGTACTACAACCGCGGCCTGAACGACGAGGCGCTGCGGGAGCTTTCGCGCGCCGTGGAGCTGAACCCGGAGCTGGCCGACGCGCACTACGTGCTGGCCTTCGTGTACGGCGACATGCAGGACATGGCGCGCGCCAGCGCGGCCAGCCGCCGCGCCATGCAGCTCAACCCGCACTTCGCCAAGGCGCAGGCCAACCTCTCGCTCGACCGCTACAGCGCCGCCCGCTACCAGGAGCTGGTGGGCGGCCGCGTGCGCCGCCCCGAGGTGGCGCAGGGCGAGAAGCTGGCGCACTACAACCTGGGGATCGCCTTTCGCCAGAAGGCGCTGTACGAGGAGGCGCTGCGCGAGTTCGCGCGGGCGCTGGAGCAGGGCGAGGAGCCCGCGCTGGTGCGCCAGGCGATGGCCGAGGTGCACCTCCTCCAGGGGAAGGCCGGCGCGGCGCTGGACCTGTACGACCGGCTGCTGGCGGAGGACGAGCGGAGCCCCAAGCTGTGGAACGAGCGCGGCGTGTGCCTGCACCAGGGCGGCGACGTGGACGGCGCCGAGGGGAGCTACCGCCGCGCGCTGGAGAGCGACCAGGCGTACGCGCTGGCGTGGAACAACCTGGGCGTGGTGCGCCTGCACCGCGGCGACGACCCCGGCGCCGACGAGGCGTTCGCCCAGGCGGTGTCGCTGCGCCCCGGCTTCATCGACGCGTGGTGCAACCGCGGGCTGATGTACCTGCGCCGCGGCCGCCACGGGGCGGCGCTCGACGCCTTCCGCGCCGCGCTGAAGGCGAGCACCGAGGCGGCGGGCGCGTGGAACGGGATCGGCGCGGTGCTGATGGAGACGCGGCGCTACGAGGAGGCGCGCAACGCCTTCGTCCGCTCGGTGGAGGCCGACCCGAACTTCGCCGAGGCGCGCTACAACCTCTCCTTCGTCCTCTCCAACCTGGGCGACTTCGAGGGGGCGCTGCGCGAGACCAAGCGCGCGCTAGAGCTGAACCCGTACTACACCACGCCGCGCTACAAGCTGGCGATCGACGTGCAGTTCGAGTACGCCGAGGTGCTGGCCCCGGAGCTGGACGCGGCCGAGCGCATCAGCGGCGACGCGGGGGTGGAGAGCTTCACCTTCGACGACGGCGCGCTCGACCAGATCTTCGCCGAATTGGCGCCCGCCCCGGCGCAGGCGGCTGCGGCCGCGCCCGCCGCGGACGCGTTCGCGCTCGCCGAGGACTACCTGTCGAAGGGCCTGCTGGACCGCGCGCTGGGCGAGGTGCGCCGCGTGGCCGTGGCCGGCGCCGACCCGATCCAGGCGGCGCTGTTCACCGCGCAGATCTTCCTGCGGCAGGGGCTGGAGGGCGAGGCGCTGGAGCGCTTCGACAGCGCGGTGGCGCGGCTGGAGGCGGCCGAGTGGGGCGCCGACCATTCGCGCGCGTGGACCGGCCGCGCGCGCGCCCTGCTGCGCCTGGGCCGCCCGGTGGAGGCGCGCGAGGTCGCCGAGACGGTGCGCGAGCACGACCCCGACCGCGTCGAAACCCTGCAGGTGCTGGGCGAGGCGCTGCTGGCGCAGGGCGCGGCGACGGACGCGGTGCGCGTGTTCTCGCGCGCGGTGGAGCTGGCACCGAAGGACCCGTCGCTGCTGCGCAACCTGGGCCGCGCCGCGCTGGCCGCGGGGAAGCCCGACGACGCCGAGCGCGCGCTGCGCCTGGCCATCAAGCTCGACCCCGACTTCGTGGCCGCGCGGCTGGAGCTGGGGCGGCTGTACCTGGAGCGGGGGCGGACGGAGGAGGCGATCGCCGAGGCGCGCGCGGCGCTGGACGTGCTCCCCAGCTACTTCGACGGGGCGCTGCTCCTGGCGTCCGGCCAGCGCGCCGCCGGCCGCTTCGGCGAGGCGGTGCACACGCTGGTGGACCTGCTGGCCGGCGACCCCTACCACTTCGACGCGCTCCTCCTGCTGGGCCAGGTGCTGCTGGACGACGGCCGCCGCGCCGACGCGCGCACCGCGTTCGGGCGGATCCTGAAGTTCGATCCCGACCGCGCGGACGCGCTCTTCCACATGGGGGTCGTCGCCGCGGCCGAGCGGCGCTTCCGCGAGGCGATCGAGCACTGGCGCCGTTCGGTGGAGGCCGAGCCCGACGGGCCGTACGCCGCCTCGGCGCGCGAGAACATCGACACGGCGCTGGACATCGCCAGCGTGTTCCACACCGCGGGCGCGCCCGCGGGCGCCCGCTGACGGGGGCGCGGCGATGGCGATCGAGGGACCGCTGCGCGAGCTCGCGCTGACCGACGTCTTCCAGCTCCTGGACCTGTCGCGCAAGACCGGCGTGCTCACCATCCGCAACGAGTCGCGCCAGCGGCCGGCGATCGTGCGCTTCGACCGCGGCGCGGTGACCTCGGCGGCGCTCGGGGAGGACCACGAGCGCATCGGCCACCTGCTGCTGCGCGCGGGGAAGGTGACCGAGGCGCAGATCGAGCAGGCGCGGGTGGCCCAGGCGCGCACGGCGGGGCGGCCGCTGGGCGAGATCCTGGTGGAGATGGGGGCGGTGGGCGCGCAGGACGTGCGCCGGCAGCTGCGCTTCCAGATCGAGGAGGCGGTGTTCACCCTCATCCAGTGGAAGGACGGCTACTTCCGCTTCGAGGAGAGCCCCGCCGTGCAGAACGGCGGCGTGGGCGTCCGCGTCCCCACCGAGAGCCTGCTGATGGAGGCGGCGCGGCGGGTGGACGAGTGGAGCACGCTGGAGAACCGCATCGCCGGGATGGGGGTGATCCCCGCGCTGGTCCCCGACTCGCCCGAGGGGACCACGCTGGACCTGCACCCCAGCGAGTGGGAGGTGCTGGCCGAGATCGACGGCACGCGCACGCTCAAGGAGATCGCCGCCGCGCTGGGCCGCGCCGAGTTCGAGGTGGCGAAGATCGTGTACGGGCTGGTGACCACGGGGATCGTGGAGATCGTGGACGAGCCCGCCGAGGCCGCGCCCGGGCCGGCGATGGAGCGCCCGCTGCGCGACGCGCTCGGCGAGGCCAAGCTGGCGCTCTCCGACGGCCACGCCGACCGCGCCCGCCGCCTGCTGGACGAGCTGGCGCACGCCCACTCCGACCAGCCCGAGGTGTGGATCCTCCTCGCCTCGGCGCAGCGGCGGCTGGGGCGCTGGAGCGAGGCGGCCTCCTCGCTGGCGCGCGCCGCGGCGCTGGACCCGCTCTCGGCGCTCACGCACTACGACCTGGGCTTCGCCGCCGCGCACACGGGCGACATGCACCGGGCGCGCGACGCCTGGGCCACCTACCTGCGGCTGGAGGACGGCGACCCCGCGCGGCGCGAGAAGGCCACCAACGCCATGGCCGCCGCCGAGGCGCTGCTGGCCAGCATGGGCGACGAGGCCGCATGAGCGCCACGCCCCAGCAGGTGCGCCAGTGGAGCGACGCGGTGGCCGCCGACCCCGGCAGCCCGGCCTTCCGTCCGCTGGCGGAGCACTACCGCGAGTGCGGACAGGCCAACGCCGCGCTGCGCCTGGTGATCCGCGGGCTGGAGCGCCACCCGCACGACGTGGAGGCGCACCACCTGCTGGGCGTGCTCTACCGCGAGAGCGGCGAAACGACCAAGGCGTTCGACGAGTGGGACATCGCCCTGGCGCTCGACTCGGAGCACTTTCCCAGCCGCCGCGCCATCGGCCTGCTGCTGGCGGAGCGCGGCGAGTGGGACGCCGCCGAGCGGCACCTGGAGAAGGCGCTGGAAGGCGACTTCACCGACCAGGAGGTCCGCGGCGTGCTGGAAGAGGTGCACGCCCGCCGCCGGGACGGCCGTGGCCGCCCGGCTCCTCGGAGCGCGTCCGCCGCGGCGCCTGCCCAGACGCCGGCCGCGGCGTCGACTCCGGTGCACGCGGCTCCGCCGCCACCCGCGCCCGCGGCGGCGCCCGCATCCGCTCCGCCGGCGACGGCGGACGGGTGGGAGGGGGGCCGCGAGTTCGACGTGCTGGAGGTGGAACTGGGGACGCTGGGGCGCGAGCGGGGGATCGTGGGCGCGGTGCTCCTCGACCCGCAGGGCTTCGTGGTGGCGGGGCGGATGGAGGTGGACGGGCACGACCGCGGGCCCGAGATCGCCGCGGTGCTCAGCCCCGCGTCGGCCGAGGCCGAGCGCGCGGTGCGGCACCTGAAGATGGGCGGGTGGAAGGGGATCCTGGTGGAGACCGCCGACGCGGTCGTGCGGCTCACGCCCACGCCCGACGGCGGGATGGTGGCGGTGGCCGGCCGGCGCGACGTGCCGATGGGGTGGGTGCTGCGCGTGGCCGCCCGGGTGCGCGAGGCGGCGCTCCGCTTCCTGCGCGCGTCGGGAGGCGCCCCGTGAGCGCCTACGGCGTGCTGCTGGACCGGGTGAACCGCGTACCCGGCGTGCGCGGCTCGATGGTGGTGGCGCTGGAAGACGGCCTGATGGTGGAGGACGACCTGATGGTGGGCGTGCCCGGCGCCGCCGTGGCCGCGCTGATGGCCTCCATCTTCCGCCGGGCGAGGAAGTCGCTGGAGGGCGCGGACTTCGGGGCCGCGCAGCTGGTGCAGGTGGAGGCCGAGGAGGGCCTCCTGTTCGCCGCCGCGCCGCCGCAGCTGGGCGACCTGCTGCTGGTGGTGGTGGCCGAGAGCTGGGTGAACGTCGGGCTGGTTCGGCTCGAGGCAGCCAGGGTGGTCGAGGCGCTGGGATGAGGCGCGGCGACCTGGCCCAGTTCGTCGGCACGCTGGCGGCGCCGGTGGAGCGCTTCGCGCGCGAGGCCGGGCTGCGGCTGGTGCTGCTGATCAACGAGAGCGGGCAGGTGCTGGCGCAGCGCGGGTTCATGCGCGCGCTGGACGTGATGGGCGTGG
Organism: Longimicrobium sp.; assembly: GCA_035630095.1. Lineage (GTDB taxonomy): Bacteria > Gemmatimonadota > Gemmatimonadetes > Longimicrobiales > Longimicrobiaceae > Longimicrobium. The sequence goes on along the minus strand of DASQLJ010000560.1, from coordinate 495 downwards.
CCTCGCTGGGCGCGGGGATCCACGCGTCGAGCCACGCGCTGGCGGTGATGCTGGGCGAGGGCGGGTTCAGCCACCTGCACCAGGGCGGCGCCGCGACCCAGGTGTTCATCGGCCCCTTTCGCACCCCGGCCGAGGACCTGATCGTGATCGGAGTGTTCGGCGACGACAGCTCGCTGGGGCTGGTGCAGGTGTTCTTCGCGGAGTTCGTGGGCGAGGTGTCGTCGCTCCCCGGATGGAGCGAGACGCGGCCCACGGCCGACGCGCGGCAGTTCGAGCGGGACCTGGTGGCGGGGCTGGAGACCATCTTCGGCGGCGAGGACGAGGGCGCCGCCGCCGGCGTGTAGGACGCGACCCCGCGGGGCGCGGCCCGACGCCGGAATCCGAGCGTGAAGGGAAGCGGAACCACGAATGTCCCTGGTCAACTACTCCACCCGAGAGATCACCTCCAAGATCGTGTACTACGGTCCGGGGCGCTCGGGGAAGACCACGAACCTG
>DASQLJ010000559.1:0-3575 GCA_035630095.1 Longimicrobium sp. | reverse complement strand
GAGTTCGGGCTGCCGCCGCCCGCCACCGGCGGGCTGAAGGTGAAGGTGATCACCCGGCCCACCTGGATGGCCGACACCGGCGCCACGCTCCCCAGCCCGCCGCCGGTCACCACGAACACCTGCTCCCCCGCGCTCCCGTCGCCGTTGAAGTCGACCGAATTCACCACCGGCCCGAAGTCCACCGAGACCGAGGTAACCTGCGGGATCGCGGTGGTGCCCACCACGCGCGTGAGGTCGATGCGGTACTGGTAGACCCACATCCCCGCCGCGGGCGAGCCGGGGGCCGCCTGGTACGTGCGCGACTGCAGGAACCCGTTCCCCCACATCGGCGCGGTGATGTCGCTCACCGTCACGCTGCACGAGGTGTTGAACACGCAGTTGATCGCCGGCGCCGACACGTTCACCAGCGTCAGCGGCGCGGCGGCGGGGATCGGGTCGGCGTGGAGCGGGCCGGCCGCGGCCAGCGCGCAGGCGAGCGGCAGGATGGTGCGGATGACAGGTCGCATCTTCGTCCTCCAGGGGGTTGATCAGGTCGCCGCCCGGGCGGGATCACGGGTTGGCGGCGGGGACGTGGCGTGCACGGCGGGCGGGATCAGTCGACACGATGAAGGGCAATGGATGTGCCCCGCTCGGCCGGCGTTCGCATCCATCCCCAAGACTTTGCCAACCGGATGTTTACGATGCTGAAGCCCGATCCGTACGCGAGGATTGGCATCCCGAAATGGGACGTGGGAGACCCGGGGGTGGGGCGAGAATGTTCCAGATTCGGCAGGGCGCGCCGAAGTGACACGAAATCGTGCTCAACTGAGCGGGTGCGGCGCGGCGTCGGCCAGCCGGCAGCCGTGCATTTCGAGCGTCCTCACAAAAATATTCCGGACGGGCGCGTTTTCGCCTATTCTGTCGGCCGGCATTCATTCCCGGAGGCTCGATGGAGAACTCGCGCGCATTCACCCTGGCAGCTTTGATCCTGGCTTTCGTCAGCTGCGTGGCCGCCCTCCTCGTCGTGCCGGAGGTGCGCTGCATGGTGGGGCTCGACCCGTCGCTGCTCGCGCAGGACGCGCGGTGCAAGGCGCGCCCGGCCGCGGGCACCGGCATCGCGGCCTCGTGGAGGAGCGGCGGCGGTTCCCAGCCGCTCGACGTGTCCGCAGAAGCCAGGGTCATCCACATTCGCACGCGCTTCAACGACGTGGAGCAGGCCATGGAAAGCGGGCTCTACGGCTCGGTGCGGAAGGAGATCACCGGGATTAGCGGCGACAGCGCCTACGCGACCATCTACGTAGGCGATGGCGAGATCCCCAAGATCCGCGCGCGGGTCTACTCCGGCGACCGGAGGACTTCCATGCAGGCGTACTACGAGGGCGGCGAGCTGCTCTTCGTCTACCGCACGGTCGCGCGGATCCTTCCATCCGGGCCGAGCGATATCGAGCAGGAGCGATACTATTTCGGGCCCGAGGGGATGATCCGCTGGCTGGACACGCGGCGCGAGCCGGTCTCACCCTCCTCGGACCGGTTCCGCGACCGCGGCCGCGAGGTCGCCGCGTTCGCAAGCACCCTGCTGGGCGGCAGCCGCACGGACGACCCGGTGATCGCCTTCTGACCCGCACGCTTCGACGGCGACGACGAAGGAGCCGGCCCCGCACATTGCGAGGCCGGCTCTCGGTTTCTGCCACCCCTGAGCACCGGTCCAGCGCCCGACCCGCCGCACGGCTCCTATTGGAACGGAGCCGGCCGGGCGGTGCTCAGGGAAGGGTGCAGTTCGCCCCCGTGGCGGGGGTGACGGTGCACCGTGCCGACGTGGAACCGTTGAAGGTGATCATCCGCACGCCCAGCCCCGTGCCCTCGGGACGGATCTGCGAGAAGCCGAAGTCGAGCGTGCTCCAGTACGCGGTGAGCGGGAGGCCGTCGACGAGCAGTCCGGCGGGCGGGGGCGCCACGTTGTCCTCCATTGTCCCGCCGTTCCCCACCACGAACGTCGCCGGCCGCGCCCCGCCGAAGGAGAGCACCTCCCACAGGTGCGTGTGCCCGGCCAGGAAGAGGCCCACGTTGGCCGGCAGCTGCCCGCCCAGCCCCTGGTGGACGGCCGTGCGGAGGCGCATGGAGCCGGTGGCGTCGGGGTACGCGGGGTTGTCGATCCCCCAGAGCGGGGTGTGCGTGGCGATCCACGCCGTCGGCGCGCCCTCGGCCTGGCGCGCCATCATCCGCACGTCGGCGGTGAGCCGGCGGATGGCGACGGTGTCGGCCGCGGCGGTGCTCGGCAGCCCGCAGTAAGCGTAGGAGGGGGCGCAGCTGGTGTCCAGGATCAGGATCCGCCCCACGCCGGGGAGGTCCACGGCGAACGGGTCGGTGAAGTAGACGCACCCGCCGGCCGAGTCGGGCAGCACGGGGCGCGCGTCCAGGAAGCGGAACCAACCCACGCCCGCGCGGTCGCAGCTTTCGTGGTTGCCGCGCGCGAACACCCACGCGGCGGACTGCAGGAGCGGCCGCGCGGGGTCGAAGAAGTCGGCCTGCCACGGGCTCCACCCATAGCCGCACTCGCTGCTCGCACACTGCTCGCGGTAGTGGTAGTCGCCCACGTGGACGACCACGGACGGTTGCGCCGTCGCCGCCTGCCGCGCCAGCGCGGGGAAGGGCCACGCGACCGAGTCGGCGCAGTTCTGCACCGTGGATCCCTTGACCCGGCACCCCGTGTCGCCCATCGCCACCACGCCCCCGCCCCACCCGGAGGGCGCGGCGAACGTCTGCCCGCCGACCGTCACCGAGCCGCCCGCCGGGACCGGCGCCTGGCAGACGAGCACGGGAAACAGCGAGTCCGGCCGGGCGCGCACGGCGAGCGGGGCTGGGCAGTCGGCGACCGCGCCGGGGTAGATCGCGCGCACCCCCCACCCGCCGGTCGTGGCCTGCACCCACGCGTACGTCGGCGCGGGCTGCGCCGGGCCGGGTGCCGTCACCGGCCCGGGACCGCCGCCCGGCGTGCACGCCGCCGCCGTGAAGACAAGGAACGCTGCCGACCACAGTTGAACCATCGTCGATCGTATCATTGACATCGCTCCCTTTCACCGGATGGATGAGGTGGAAAGGCAAAGTAGGCGTGAGAGACGCAGGCCGAAACACATTCATTGAGCAACACGATGGGGGGCCAGCGCGGCCTCGGCGACCGGCTACTTCGAGCGAGCCGGTGATCAGCCCGTGTACGGTGGCGGACAACGTTGCTCGAGGATCATCTGAAAAGTGTCATCCTCTTTGGGTCGATAACCGCCGAAACCCGCGACCGGCGAGACGCGCCATGTCCACGCTCCGCTTACGCGCCTTCGCGTCTCCCCTCCTCCTGCTCGCGGCGGAAGCGGTGGAGGTGGCGGGTCAGGCGGTGGGGGCGGCTGCGGTCCGGATGCCTACGCAACGTTCGATCGGGGCGAGTGGGCCTGTGTGCCCTATTAGTCTCGTTCTTCCGCCAGGACGCACTTCGAAGAACGGGTAGATGCGTCGAGGCCGGCTCCAGAACCCTCCGGAGCCGGCCTCGTCGTAGTCATCTACCCGTCGCCCACGCTAGACGTGGAGCGCGTGGCCCAGGCTGGCCA
>DASQLJ010000558.1:0-11700 GCA_035630095.1 Longimicrobium sp. | reverse complement strand
TACTGGCTGGCGGCGCTGATCGTGGGCGTGCTCCTGCTCGCCATCGGAGGCGCGCTGCTGCTCGTGGCGATCCGCGCCATGCGCTCCGTTTCGCTCGCCCCGGCGCGGACGCTGGCCACGCTGCGCGACACCGGCGCGTGGGCCCGGGCGGAGGCAACGCAGCTCCGCGCGAGCCTCGGCGGCAGCGCCGACGGTGCCTCGGATCGCGATGGAGTCGATGAACGCGCCGCGCGCCTCATCCCCCGACAGGACCGCGCGGTCGATGCGACGGGGGAGCGGACGGTGGGCGATGGCGAGCGGACGCCGATGCGGCGGAACGCGGGGAGTCCGACCAAGAGCAGCGAGCCGCCGCCGCTCGCGTGGCCGCTGTGGAAGCGCGTGTGGACGCGCTACAAGGACGACGACGTGGCGAACCAGGCGGCCAAGGTCGCCTACTATTTCTTCATGTCGCTGCCGCCGCTGCTGATGGCGACCTTCGGCCTGGCCGGCATCTTCGGCGGCGACGACACGGCGGCGTGGCTCACGGCCAACCTGCAGCGCAACCTCCCCGCCGACGCCGGCGTGCTGGTGAACGGCTTCGTCACCGAAGTCGTCCACAAGCATCACCCGGGTCTCCTTTCCATCGGCCTGCTGCTCGCGATCTGGGCCGGCGCCAACGTGTTCATGGCGCTGGAAGACACGCTGAACGCCGCCTACCGCGTCCGCTGCGCCCGCGGCTTCGTGCGGCGCCGGCTGGTGGCGCTGGCGGCGCTGCTGGCGGTGGGGCTGCTGTTCCTGGCCGGCAGCGCCGCGATCCTGGCCGGTCCCGCGATCTCCAAGGCGCTGGGAATGGGGCTCGTCTGGTCCATCCTCCAGTGGCCGCTCGGGCTGGCGCTGGTGGTGGCGGCGTTCTGGGTCATCTACTACGTGCTCCCCGGCCGTGAGCAGCGCGGCCGCAAGGGCGTGCTCCTGAAGAGCTCGGCGATCGCGGCGGGGCTGTGGCTGCTGGCGACGCTCGGCTTCCGGCTGTACGCGGAGAACTTCGGATCGTACGGCAAGACGTACGGCGTGCTGGGGGGGATGATCGTGCTGCTGCTGTGGATGAACTACACCTCGCTGGTGATCCTTCTGGGCGGCGAGATCAGCGCCGAGATGGAGCGCTCGGCCTGACGGCGGTACCGTCCCCGCGATTGTCGCGAGCGGGGCGGAGAGCTACGTTCAAGCCGTCGCGTTCCGCCTTCAACCGGCCGAATACCCACCGCCCGCCATCGCCCCACCGATGTCGAATCGATCCACGCCCACTCTCCCGGTCACCCTCGCTGCGAAGCCGAGAGGAGGCGCGGAATGCTGCGCCTCCGTCGTCCTCCGAGGTCGCGCGGATGCGTCGGTCGATGGTCCGATGATCCCCCCGGCCGTAAACGACATCCGCATCGCCCCCGAGATCGTCACGGCGCGGGTGGATGGATGGGGACGCGCGGCCGTGCGCGCCGTGCGGGGGTAGCGGTGCCGCTCGCGAAGCTGCGGATCCTGCTGGTGGAGGAGGACGACGCCGACTTCGCCCACACGGCCGGCCTGCTGCGGCGGGCCGGCGGCTTTCGCGTGGACCGCGCCGCCACCTTCGCCGGGGCGCTGGCGCGGATCGACGGCCCCTACGACGCGGTGCTGGCCGACCACCGCCTGGGCGCGCACACGGGGGTGGAGCTGGTGCGCGAGGCCGCCGCGCGCGGCGTGGCGGCGCCCGTGGTGCTGCTCACCGCGCAGGGCGGGCGCGAGCTGGACGTGGAGGGGATGCGCGCCGGGGCGGCCGACTTCCTGGAAAAGGGCGAGCTGACGCCGGCGCTGCTGGAGCGCACGCTGCGCTGGGCCGTGGAGCACAGCCGCACCCGGGCCGAGCTGCGCGAGAGCCGCCGCGCGCTCTCCACGCTCATCGGCAACCTGCCGGGGATGGCGTACCGCTGCCGGGTGGACCCCGGGTACCCGCTGGAGTTCGCCAGCGAGGGGGCGCTGGCGCTCACCGGCTACACCCCCGCCGAGCTCACCGGCGGCGTGGCGACCTTCGGCGAGCTCATCGTGGAGGGCGACCGCGAGCGCGTGTGGCGCGAGGTGGAGGCGGCGGCGCGCGAGCGGCGGCGGTTCCAGCTCGAGTACCGCATCCTGCACCGCGACGGCCGCGAGCGCTGGCTGCAGGAGAGCGGGCTGCCGGTGGAGCGCCCCGGCGGGGCCGTGCTGCTGGAGGGGTTCATCACCGACGTCACCGAGCGCCGCCAGGCCGAGGAGGCGCTGCGCCGGAGCGGCGAGTACTTCCGCGCGCTCACCGACGCCGTGGGCGAGGTGGTGGCGGTGGGCGACGCCGACGGATCGCTGCGCTTCATCTCGCCCGGGGCCACGGCGCTCACCGGCTACACCCCCGACGAGTGGGCGTCGATGAACGTGCTCTCCACCATCCACCCCGACGACATGGCGGTGGCGCTCCCCACCTTCCGGCAGCTCACGGCGACGCCCGGCACCCGCGTGCAGGTGGAGCTGCGGATGGTACACAAGGACGGCGTCGCGCGCACGGTGGAGGTGACCGCCCGCAACCTGCTCGACGACCCGGCGGTGCGCGGCATCGTCTACAACACCCGCGACGTCACCGTGCGCCGCGAGGGCGAGGAGGCGCTGCGCGACCGCGAGCGCCACTTCCGCTCGCTGATCGAGAACGCGCACGACATCATCACCGTGCTGGAGGGCGACGGCGACGTGCGCTTCGTGAGCCCGTCGGTGGAGCGCATCCTGGGGTACGACCGCCGCGCGCTGAACGGCGTGTACCTCTTCGAGCTGGTGCACCCCGACGACGTGCCCGCCGTCCTCGAGGTGTTCGACCGCGCCATCCGCGGGCCCGGCGAGCCGCACCTGCTGGAGTTCCGCATCCGCCACGCCGACGGCTCGTACCGCACGCTCGAGGCGATCGGCACCAGCCTGCTGCACGACCCCGCCGTGGCGGGGATCGTGGTGAACTCGCGCGACGTGACCGAGCGCCGGCAGGCCGAGGAGGCGCTGCGCCTGTCGCAGCAGCAGCTCCTGCAGGCGCAGAAGATGGACGCGGTGGGGCGGCTGGCGGGGGGCGTGGCGCACGACTTCAACAACCTGCTCACCGCCATCCGCGGCAACGCCGAGCTCCTCCTCTTCGACATCCCCGCCGGCGACCCGCGCCGCGAGGACGTGGAGGAGATCCGCAAGGCCGCCGACCGCGCCGCCGCGCTCACCCGCCAACTCCTCGCCTTCAGCCGGCGGCAGGTGCTGCAGCCGCGCGTGCTGGACCTGAACGGCGTGGTGCAGGAGATGGAGCGCATGCTGCGCCGGCTGATCGGCGAGGACGTGGAGCTGGTGACGCGGCTGGCGCACGGGCTGGGGCAGGTGCGGGCCGACCCCGGGCAGATCGAGCAGGTGGTGCTGAACCTGGCGGTGAACGCGCGCGACGCCATGCCCGGCGGCGGCCGGATGATCGTGGAGACCGCCGACGAGGAGCTGGACGAGGAGCTGAAGCGCGCCCACCCCTACGTGGTGCCCGGCCGCTACGTGATGCTGCGCGTGACCGACACCGGCCAGGGGATGGACCCCGAGACGCGCGAGCGGGCCTTCGAGCCCTTCTTCACCACCAAGCCGGCGGGGCGCGGCACGGGGCTGGGGCTCAGCACCGTCTACGGCATCGTCAAGCAGAGCGGCGGCTTCATCTGGATCGACTCGGAGCTGGGCCGCGGCACCCGCGTGCGCATCTACCTTCCCCACATCGCCGCCCCGGCCGCCGCGGGGCCGGCGGCGGCCGCCTCGAAGCTCCCCCCGCGCGGCGAGGGCACGGTGCTGCTGGCCGAGGACGAGGCGACGGTGCGGCGCCTGGCGGTGCGGGTGCTGCGCCGCGGCGGCTTCACCGTGCTGGAGGCCGGCGACGGCGAGGAGGCGCTGTCGGTCGCGCAGGATTACGGCGGCCCGCTGCACCTGCTGGTCACCGACCTGGTGATGCCGCGCATGGGCGGGCGCGACCTGGCCGCGCGGCTGCGGGCGGCGCGCCCCGGCGTCCCCGTGGTCTACGTGTCGGGCTACGCGGAGGAGGCCGTGCAGCGCGACGGCGTGCTCGACCCCGGCGCACGCTTCCTCCCCAAGCCCTTCACCGCCGAGCAGCTCCTCGACGCCGTCCACGCCGCCCTCCGCGCCGACGGCTGACCGCAACCACGAGCTCGGGTGCATTCCGCACCGACCCCCGAGATGTCATCCTGAGGCCGACCACGCCTATCTCCCTGCATACGAAGAAGTTGGCAGGCCGAAGGATCTGCAGGCGGCGCTCGGAATCGGCCCTCGACCCTCCACAGTGCAGGCGCAGGTAGAAAAGAAATCTCACGCAGAGAAGCAGAGCCCCTGCCCGTTCAGTCCGCGGGGACGTGGCCGAAGACGCGCGTCATCTGCCGGACCACGGCGGCCTCGGCCTCGGCGAGGGTGACGGCGCGGCCGGTCTCTTCGGAGAGCGAGCCCACGCCGTGGTCGCGGATGCCGCAGGGGATGATGGCGCCGAAGAACCCCAGGTCGGTGCTCACGTTCAGCGCGAAGCCGTGGCTGGTGATCCATCCGCTCGACACGCGCACGCCGATCGCGGCCAGCTTGCGGTCACCCGCCCACACCCCCGTCAGCCCCTCCTTCCGCGACCCCTCGATCCCCATCTCGCCCAGCACGCCGATCAGCATCTCCTCCAGGTCGCGAAGGTAGCGGTGCAGGTCGCAGCGGTCGGGCTTCAGGTCCAGGATCGGGTAGCCCACCAGCTGGCCGGGGCCGTGGTAGGTCACGTCGCCGCCGCGGCCGGTCTCGAACAGCTCGATGCCGCGCGCCGCCCGCTCCTCGGCGGTCACCAGCACGTTCTCGTCGTGCGCGCCGCTCCCCAGCGTGATCACGTGCGGATGCTCCAGCAGCAGCAGCGTGTCGGGGATGCGGCCCGCGCGGCGCTGGTCCACCAGCGCCTTCTGCAGCTCCAGCGCGTCGCCGTAGGGAACCCGTCCCATTCGGCGGACATCCAGCGGGCGCGCGGGGGCGATCGTGTCGGTCATTCGGGTCTCGTCGGGGTCGATGGGTCGTGATTCGTACCCGCCGCGCGCACGCTCGTGCCGCGATGCCTCCGCTTCGCTCCCGCCCTCCCTCCGCGCCCCCCGGCGCCGACCACGTCCCCGGCCGCAGGTCAAAGGTGGTCGAGACGCTGGTGGTGGAGAACGGCGTCGGCACCTGCCCGCCGGATTGCGGCCCCCACGGCAACGACGGCGGCGGCCGGTAGGTCGCTGTCGGACGGATGAAGAGCGGGGCCCGGGCAAAAGCCCGGGCCCCGCTCTTTCAACCTCGTCCGTGCCGTTCCCCCCTTCTCCCGCGGTTCGGGAGAAGGGGGCCGGGGGATGAGGGTCTGGCTAGCGCCGCGAGAAGATGCGCAGCACGTACCAGAACATCAGCGCCACGCTCGCGAACAGCTCCAGCGCCGCGCTCACGTAGCGGTCTTCCGGGTAGGTCCGCAGGATCTTGCTGGTGCTGTAGAGGATGGTCGCGCCGGCGAACACCACCATCGCCACCGAGAAGAAGGTGCCGAGCTGGAAGCCGAACACCACGCCGCCCACGATCATCAGCAGCGCGCCCACGCCGATCCACTTCAGGAAGGCGCCCATGAAGGTGAAGTCCTTCCCGCTCATCATGGCGATGGCGGTGAGGCCCGAGAAGCCCAGCAGCGTGACCAGCGCGGCGCTCTGGATGGCGCCCGGCGCGTTGTACTCGGCGATCACCAGCAGCGGCACGAAGAAGATCGCCTCGCACACCACGTAGCCGGCGAGCGCCAGGTACTGCATCGGGCGCGACTCGGCCTTCGCCGCCATCCCGCTGAACAGCCACCCCGCCACCATGAACCCGCCGATCACGAACAGCCAGCTCACCCCGAGCATCGACTGCGCGATCGGGCCGGCCAGGCCGCTGCGGAAGAGCACCACCTCCACCGCCGTGAAGCCCACGATGGCGGCCAGCAGGTGCGTGTAGGTACGCGTGATGAACTGCGCCCGCCGCGCGCTCTGGACGCCGATGACCGGCTCGGACTGCGCGTAGCCGTAGCTCTGCTGATCGTACATGGTTTCCGTGGATTTCAGGGAGAGGATGACGACGTCGCGGGGAGATTTACACCGCCGGAGCATAAACGAGCCCCCGCGGAGGCGCAAGCTGACTCGCCGCCGCCTGATCTCACGATCGACGGCGGGGCGGACGTCACACGTCCTGGTATCGTACCGGCTGGCCGGCGCGGCGCGCCTTCCCGCGGATCGTCACCACGTCGCCGTCGACCGAGCTCGCCTCGATGGTGTTGATCACCCACCCCGGCCCGTCGCGCGTCTCCAGGTCGCCCAGCCAGGCCAGCAGCATGTCGTGGCCCCACGTGGCGAACATCTCCTCCTGCAGCGCCGCGTCGGCGAGGATGGCGTCGGCGCCGGGCCAACCTCGCGCACGGAGCGCGGCCTCCAGCGGATCGTCGCTGGGGTGGCGCACGCAATCGTCCACGTAGTCGTCCAGCGACGAGGCGATCACGTGCACGGCGAACGCGAGCGGCAGCGCCACCTCGTACGCCACGTCCACGATCCCGTCCGTCCTCCAGTGCTGGCCGAAGTTGAGCGAGCGGACGCTGAGCTGCGACGCGTCCACCGTCCGGTCCTCGGCGCGGCAGTCGTATCGCCTCCCGCCCGTGAACCGCGCCCGCACCGCGGAGGGCTGTTCCATTCCCATCTCTCCAGAAGCCCATCATACGAGTTCTCGGGATACGCTGTGCACACCCGAGCGGTGTCATCCTGAGGCCGACCACGCCTCGCCGCGCCCACGATAAAGCATGCAGGCCGAAGGATCTATAACACGTCGACGCAATACAATGGCGGTAGCGCTACGTCGAGTATAGATCCTTCGGCCTGCGACCGACCGCTCACTCCGCGATAACGGTGTGGCCGACCTCAGGATGACATCGACGAGGTGGGTGAAGAATGCACAGCCAATCTCCCGATCATCGCCAGATGATGAAAACCGAAGCGGCCCCGGAACGTTCCGGAGCCGCTTCGAAATCATCATCCCACCACCCGCTCCGCTCAGGCCGTCTCGGGGAAGGTCTCCATGAGCTGCTTGATGCGGGCCAGGAACTGGTCGCCGTCGGCGCCGTTCACCAGGCGGTGGTCGTAGCCCAGCGAGATGTAGCCGCGCTTGCGGGGGACGATGGCGTGGCCGCCGTACTCGTCGCTGATCACCGCCGGCCGCATCTCCACCCCGCCCACGCCCAGGATCGCCACCTGCGGCTGGTTGATGATCGGGAAACCGATCGTGGTCCCGAAGATCCCCGGGTTGGTGATGGTGAAGGTGCCGCCCTGGATCTCGTCGGGCTTGAGCTGGCGGTTGCGCGCGCGCGTGGCGATGTCGTTCACGCGCTTCGCCAGCCCCACCAGCGACAGCTCGTCCGCGCCCTTCACCACCGGCACGATCAGCCCGTTGTCCATCGCCACCGCGATCCCGAGGTTCACGTCGGCGCGGTAGATGATCTCGTTGTTGCCGTAGCTGGCGTTCAGCTTGGGGTGCTCGCGCAGCGCGCGCGCCACCGCCCACGCGATGAAGTGAGTGTAGGTGATCTTCACCCCCTGGTCGGCCCAGGCGCGCTTGTTCTTGCCGCGCACCTGGTCGATCCGGGTGTAGTCGACCTCGAAGTAGCTGTGCACGTGCGCCGAGACGCGCCGCGACAGCACCATGTTCTGCGCGATGATCTGCGTGATGCGGTCGGGGCTCTCCACCCGGTCGTTGGGCCCCGCCTTCACCTCGGGGTGGTGCACGTGCGAGTAGAACTCGCTCCACTCGAACGGCCCCTCGTCCCCCGTCTTCGGCGCGCCCGGGCGCTGCGCCGGCGGCTTGGTCGGCGTCTGCGTCGACCCGGCGGTCGCCGAAGCGCCGGCGGTGGCGGGCGCGTGCTTCTGCTCCTCGACGTACCTGAGGATGTCTTCCTTGGTCACACGCCCCGCGCGGCCGGTGCCCTGCACGGCGGCGACCTCCACCCCGTGCTCCGCCGCGATCTTGCGCACCAGCGGCGTCGACCGGGTGCGCAGCCGCTCCTCGGCCGTCTGCGGCCCGCCGTTGCTCGACGCGCCGCCCTGCGACCCGCCACCCTGCGACGCGCCGCCGCCCTGGCCGGCGCCCGCGGTCGTCGCGGCCTCATCGCCCCCACGGTCCGCGGGACGCCCGCCGCCGCCGCCGCTCTCCACCTGCCCCGCGGCGGCCTCGGGAAGCACCGTGTCCACCTCGCCGGGGACGCCGCCGGCCGCCGCCGCCGGAGCCGGCGCGGCGGCGGGGGCCGCGGCGGCCATGGCGCCCGCCTCGGTCTCGATGAAGGCGACCACGGTGCCCACCTCCACCGTCTGCCCCTCCACCACCACGATCTCGGCGAGGACGCCGGCCACGGGCGAGGGGATCTCGGCGTCCACCTTGTCGGTGGAGATCTCCATGATCGGCTCGTCGCGCTCCACGCGGTCGCCGACCTTCTTCCGCCACACCGACACGGTCCCCTCGGCGATCGACTCGCCCATCTGGGGCATCGGGACTTCGACTCGGGCCATGATGATACCCTGTTCAGCAGCGAATTCGGTTTCAGCTCAAGGGTGCCCAGGGCCAGGTGCCCAGTACCCAGGGAAACAACCACTGGGGACCGGGCACTGGGGACTGGGGACTTAGTACTTCGCCAGCCAGCGCGCCGCCTTCACGATGTCGTCGGTCTGCGGGAGGAAGTAGTCCTCCAGCGGCGGCGAGTAGGGGATCGGCGCGTCGAGGGCGGTCACCCGCAGGATCGGCGCGTCCAGCCACTCGAACGCCTTCTCGCTCACCCGCATGGCGATCTCGCCCGCGATCCCGCCGGTGCGCGTGTCCTCGTGCACGATCAGCAGCCGGTTCGTCTTCTTCACCGACGCCACGATCGCCTCGTCGTCCAGCGGAAGGAGGGTGCGCAGGTCGATGATCTCGACCGACAGCCCGTCCTCCTTCTCCAGCACCTCGGCGGCCTCGGCGCTCTTGTGCACCATCGCGGCGTAGGTGACGATGGTCAGGTCGGTCCCCTCGCGGGCCGTGCGCGCCTTGCCGATCGGCACCACGTAGTCCTCGTTCGGCAGCACCTCGCGCAGCTGCGGCCGGCGGTACAGCCACTTGTGCTCGAAGAAGAGCACCGGGTCGTCGTCGCGGATCGCGGCCTTGATCAGCCCCTTGGCGTCGTAGGCCGTGGCGGGGTACACGATCTTGAGGCCGGGGGTGTGGAAGAACGCCGCCTCGGGGTTCTGCGAGTGGAACGGCCCGCCGCGCACGTAGCCGCCGCTGGGCCCGCGGATCACCATGGGCACGGGGCCGCTGCCGCGGTAGCGCGAGGTGGCCACGTAGTTGGTGATCATGTCGTAGGCGCAGGCGATGAAGTCGATGAACTGCATCTCCACCACCGGGCGCATCCCCATGTGCGCCGCCCCCGCCGCCGCGCCGGTGAAGCCGATCTCGCTGATCGGGGTGTCCACGACGCGCAAGGATCCGAAGGCCTCGATCATCCCCTCGGTCACCTTGAAGGCGCCGCCGTAGGCGCCGATGTCCTCGCCCATCAGGAACACGCTCGGGTCGCGCTCCATCTCTTCCCACAGCCCCTCCCGGATCGCCTCCAGCAGCGTCACGGGCTTCCCCTGCTCGGTCAGGCGGACGTGGTCGGGCTTCTGCTTGCTCAGGGTCGCGGTCGCCATCAGGCCTTGCTGGGGTCGGGAGGGTCCAGGCGGTACCAGTGGCCGGCCACCGGCCCGCCGGCCACCACGTCGGTGCGCGCCTCCTGCTCGTCGGGGAGCGGCGACGACTCGGCGTCGGCGATGGCGGCGTCGAGCTCGCGGTCGATGTCCTGGTCGATCGCCGCCAGCTCCTTCGCCGTCGCCCAGCCGTTTCCGGTGAGCGCGGCCACGTAGCGGTCGATCGGGTCGCTGGTGGTGGCCCAGCGGTCGATCTCGGCCGGGTCCATGTAGGTGTGCGCGTCGTGCTGCGCGTGGCCCTTGCGGCGGTAGGTGTCCACCTGCAGCAGGGTGACGCCGCCGCCGGCGCGGGCGCGCTCCACCGCGGCCTTCGCCGCGCCGTACACGGCCAGCATGTCGTTGCCGTCCACCCGGTCGGCCGCGGCGCCGTAGCCGGCCGCCTTGTCGGCGAAGCTCTTCGCGGCCGTCTGCATGCGCGTGGGGGTGGAGTAGGCCCAGCCGTTGTTCTCCACGATCACCACCAGCGGCAGCTTGCGCACGGCGGCCAGGTTGATCCCCTCGTGGAAGGCGCCGGTGCTCGTGGCCCCGTCGCCGATGTACACCATCCCCACCCGGTCCTCGCCGCGCTGCCTGAAGGTGAGCGCCACCCCCGCCATCACCGGCACCAGGTCGCCCAGCGGGCTGATCTGCCCGATGAAGCCGCGCCGGTAGTCGGTGAAGTGGATGTTCAGCTCCTTGCCGCGCGCCGGGCTGTCGCCGCGCGCCATGTACTGGCGCACCACCTCGGCCGGCGTCGCGCCGATGGTGAGCATGCTCCCCAGGTTGCGGATCAGGGGGCTCAGCATGTCGCCGGTGCCGTCGTCGCGGCGGCGGAGTGCGTAGGCGGTGGCCACCGACTCGCCCTCCTGCCCCAGCGAACGGAAAAGCCCGCCGATCACCTTGCTCTGCTTGAAGAGGATCTCGAGCTTCTCTTCGAGCGAGCGGGTGAGCCGCACCAGCCGGTACATCTCCAGAAGCTGGTCGCGGCCGAGCCCGTGGGGGATCGCCGCGGCGCGCTTCGTGGGGGTTCGGTTCGCCATTCGGGGTGCCGAAAATTCGCGTGGCCCGCGCGGGCGCCTGCCCGGGCGGGAGAAGCGCGACAACTTGGCCCGCCGCCCCGCCTCAGTCAAGCCGGCGGGCGGCCCGCGAGCTCTCGCGCGAAGCTGTCGGGGGGCGGGTGACCGTGGGGCGTCCCCGCGTTTCCGCTCCGCCGCGGAGCGGGCCGGACCTCGATCTCATCCCCATGATGCGGACGGCGGCGGAGAACGAATCGTCCCCCGCCGCCGCTCCGTCCTCGCCTCAGCCGCGCCGGGGCGAGCCGGGCTGCTCGTCGCGCTGCTTCTGCCCCGCCGCTCCGGCGGCACTGGTGCCGGCGGGGACCAGGATGCGCCCCGGCGGATCGAACCCGCCCACCTTGCCGGCGCGGATCCGCTCCCCCCAGGTGGGCGTCGGGTCGAACGGGTGGTTGTGCACCCGGTCGAGGTAGAAGTTCGCGACCTTGGCGGCCAGCGGCGCCGCTGCGTCGCCGTGCAGGCCGTGCTCCACGATCACCGCCACCACGATCTCGGGCGGCCCGTTCGGCACGCCGGCGAAGCCCACGAACCAGCCGTGGTCGTCGCCCTGCGGGTTCTGCGCGGTCCCCGTCTTTCCGTACAGCTTGTACCGCGCCAGGCTGCTCTGCAGCGCCGTGCCGTCCTGCTCCGTCACCAGGCGCAGCCCCTCCCACAGCGCCTCGAGCCCCTTGGCATCCAGCTGCAGGTCGATCCCCGCCTCGGCGTTGCGCGTGCTGTCGTTGGACACCAGGTGCGGCGGCGGCGCCGTGCCGTTGCCGGCGATGGCGCTGTAGACGTACGCCATGCGCAGCGGCGTCTGGTCGTTGGGCCCCTGGCCAATGGCGAGGCTCATCACGTCC
>DASQLJ010000557.1:0-9702 GCA_035630095.1 Longimicrobium sp. | reverse complement strand
CAACCAGGTGAAGATCCGCGGCTACCGCGTGGAGCTGGGCGAGATCGAGGCCGCGCTCCGCCGCCACCCGTCCGTCTCCGCCGCGCTGGTGGTGGTCCGCGAGGACGTCCCCGGCGACCGCCGCCTGGTGGCCTACGTGGTCGGCGGCGCGGAGACGGAGGCGCTGCGCGCGCACCTGCGCCGCACCCTCCCCGAGTACATGGTGCCCAACGCCTTCGTGCCGCTCGCGTCGCTGCCGAAGACGGCCACGGGGAAGATCGATCCCAGGACGCTCCCCGCGCCCGACTACCAGGCGGGCGAGGACGCCTGGGTGGCTCCGCGGAGCCCGGTGGAGGAAAGCCTGGCGGCGATCTGGGCCGAGGTGCTGGGGCTGGAGCGCGTGGGCGTGCACGAGAACTTCTTCGTGATCGGCGGCCACTCGCTCCTGGCCATGCGGATCGTGTCGCGGATCCGCGAGTCGCTGCACGGCGAGATCGGCGTGGTGGCGCTCTTCGAGAGCCCCACCATCGACGCCCTCGCCCGCGTGATCGAGGCGCGCATGGCCCCGGCCGGCGGGGCGGGCGAGCGCGAGGCGGCGATCGCCTCCAGCTCGCAGGCGCTCCTGGAAGACATCGACGAACTACCCGAGGAGGAGCTGGATCGCCTCCTCGGCCTCACCACCTGACCCGTGGATCGACCGATCATGACGGTGCCGTCGCAGTCCGCCACGCTCTCGCGGGCCGAGAAGCAGGAGATGCTCCGCAAGGTCCTCCTGGAGAGGATCAGCCGCACGCGCACGGCCCCGGCGTCGTTCGCGCAGGAGCGGCTCTGGTTCCTGGACCGGATGCAGGCCACGCGCGGCATCTACAACGTTCCCCAGGCCACGCGGCTCACCGGCGCGCTGAACGTGCCGGCGCTGGAGCGCGCGCTGGGCGAGGTCGTCCGCCGCCACGACGCGCTGCGGACCACCTTCCAGGAGCAGGGCGGCGCGCCGGTGCAGGTGATCGCCCCCTTCGCCGGCTTCACCCTTCCGGTGGACGACCTTTCGGGGATGGCGGAGACGGAGCGCGAGGCCGAGGTGCTGCGCCGCGTTCGCGAGGAGGGCGAGGCCGCGTTCGACCTGGCGGCGGGCCCGCTCTTCCGCGCCACGCTGCTGCGGCTGGGCGCCGGGGAGCACGTCCTTCTCCTCTGCATGCACCACTCGATCTGCGACGGGTGGAGCCAGGGGGTGATGTGGGGCGAGCTGCGGGAGCTGTACGCGGCCTTCCTGGAGGGGCGCCCGTCGCCGCTGGGCGAGGTGCCGGTGCAGTACGCCGACTACGTGGCCTGGCAGCGTGACCACCTGCGCGGCGAGGTGCTGGAGCGCCAAGTGGAGTGGTGGCGCGAGCGGCTGGCCGGCGCCCCGTCGCTGCTGGAGCTGCCGACGGACCGGCCGCGCCCGGCGGTGCAGACGTACCGCGGCGCCTGCGAGCGCTTCCGCCTCTCCGTGGAACTGGCCGAGCGGCTCGAGGCGGTGGCCCGCGGCGAGGGCGCCACGCTGTACATGCTCCTCCTGGGCGCCTACCAGGTGCTCCTGTCGAAGTACAGCCGGAGCGAAGACGTGGTGGTGGGCAGCCCCACGGCGGGGCGCACGCGGCGCGAGCTGGAGTCGACCGTCGGCTTCTTCATCCACACGCTGGTGCTGCGGACGGACCTCTCGGGCGACCCGTCGTTCCGCGAGGTGCTGCGGCGGGTGCGCGAGGGGACGTTGGGCGCCTACGACCACCAGGAAGTCCCCTTCGAGAGCCTGGTGGAGGCGCTGCAGCCGGAGCGCTCGCTGGGGCACAACCCGCTTTTCCAGGCGTTCTTCGCCCTCCCCGACGTTCCCGGCGGCGGCGAGGCCGGGCTGGCGGGGCTCACCCTGCGCCCGGTGCGGGTGGAGGTGCCCACGGCCAAGTTCGACCTCTCGCTCTTCATGAGCCGGACCGCCGACGGCCTGTTCGGCCTCTTCGAGTACGCCACCGACCTCTTCGACGCGGCCACGGTGCGGCGGATGGCGGGGCACCTGGAGTCGCTCCTGGAGTCGATCGCCGCCGACCCCGCGCGCCCGCTCTCCACCTTTCCGCTGGTGACCGCCGAGGAGCGGGAGACGCTGGTGGCACAGTGGAGCGGCGCCGGCGCCTCGTTCCCCGTCAGCGGCGCGCTGCACCAGCGCTTCGAGGCGCGCGCGGCCCAGCGCCCCACCGCGGTGGCCGTCACCTGCGACGGCGAGTCGCTGACCTACGGCGAGCTGAACGCGCGGGCCAACCGGCTGGCGCGGCGCCTCCGCGCGCTCGGCGTCCGCCCCGAATCGCGCGTCGGTCTCTGCGCCGAGCGGTCGCTGGAGCTGGTGGTGGGGGTGATGGCGATCGTGAAGGCGGGCGCGGCGTACGTCCCCCTCGACCCGGCGTATCCGGCCGACCGCCTGGCCTACATGGCGGAGGATTCGGGGATCCGCGTCCTCCTCGCCCAGGAGGCGCTCCGCGACCACGTGGCCGCCGACGGCGTGGAGATCGTGTCGCTGGAGGAGCTCCCCGCGGACGAGAGCGCGGACGACCTGGGGATCGTCGTCGACCCCGCGAACCTGGCCTACGTCATCTACACCTCCGGATCGACCGGCCGGCCCAAGGGGGTGGGCGTGACGCACGGCAACGTGCTGCGCCTGTTCGACTGCACGCAGTCGTCGTTCACCTTCGGCGAGACGGACGTGTGGACGCTCTTCCACTCCTACGCCTTCGACTTTTCGGTGTGGGAGATCTGGGGCGCGCTTCTCCACGGCGGCCGCCTGGTGGTGGTCCCCTGGGCCGTGTCGCGCGACCCGGCCGCCTTCCGCGCGCTCCTGCGCCGCGAGCGGGTGACGGTGCTGAACCAGACGCCCTCCGCCTTCCGCGCGCTGGCCGAGGCCGACGCGGCCGAGGCGGAGCCGCTGGAGCGCCTGCGCGCCGTGGTGTTCGGCGGCGAGGCGCTGCAGTACGAGTCGCTGCGCGGCTGGCTGGACCGCTACGGGCCCAAGCGCCCGCGGCTGGTGAACATGTACGGGATCACCGAGACCACCGTGCACGTCACCTGGCACACGGTCACCGGGGCGGAGCTGCGCCAGGCCAGCGCCGGGAGCGGCGTCGGAACGGCCATCCCCGACCTGCGCGCGTACGTGCTGGACCCGGCCGGGAACCCGGCGCCGATCGGCGTCCCCGGCGAGCTGCACGTGGGCGGCGCCGGTCTGGCGCGCGGCTACCTCGGTCGTCCATCGCTCACCGCGCAGCGCTTCATCCCCGATCCGTTCTCGGGTGAAGCGGGCGCGCGGCTCTACCGCTCCGGCGACCTGGCGCGGTGGAAGGCGGACGGGAAGCTGGAGTACCTGGGCCGCATCGACCAGCAGGTGAAGGTGCGCGGCTTCCGCATCGAGCTGGGCGAGATCGAATCGACGCTGCTGGCGCACCCCGCCGTGGCCTCCGCCGCGGTGATCGTGCGCGGCGAGGGCGAGGATGCCGCGCTGGTCGCCTACGTGGTCCCCAACGGCGAGATGCCGCAGGCGCAGGCGCTGCGTGACGCGCTGAAGCAGCATCTCCCCGAGTACATGGTCCCCGCCGCCTTCGTGACGATGGACCGCATCCCGCTCACCGCCAACGGGAAGCTGGACCGGCGCGCGCTCCCCGAGCCCGGCGCCGCCGGGACCGAGGCCGACGAGGCGTACCTGGCGCCGCGCACGCCGGTGGAAGAGATGCTGGCGGCGGTCTGGTGCGAGGTGCTGGGCGCCGCGCGCGTGGGCGCGTCGGACGACTTCTTCGAGCTGGGCGGCCACTCGCTGCGCGCCATGCAGGTGGTGGCGCGCATCCGCGAGCTCTTCGGCGTGACCCTCGCGCTCCGCGCGTTCTTCGAGGGCCCCACCGTGGCGGAGCTCGCCACGCGGGTGGAAGAGGCGCGCCGCGCCGGCGAGCCCGTCCTTCCGCCCGTGGTCCCCGTGGAGCACGACGGGCCCGCGCCGCTCTCCTTCGGCCAGGAGCGGCTCTGGTTCGTGGACCGGCTGCAGCCGGGGACCGCCACCTACAACGTCCCCCGCGGCGTGCGGCTCACCGGCGCGCTGCACGTGGCCGCGCTGGAGCGCGCGCTGGGCGAGATCGTCCGCCGCCACCAGGCGCTGCGCACCACCTTCGCCGAGGTGGACGGCGTGCCGGTGCAGGTGATCGCGCCCTTTGACGGCTTCTCGCTGGTGGTGGACGACCTCTCCGCGCTGGACGCCGGCGAGCGCGACGCCGAGGTGAGGCGCCGCGCCAGCGCCGACGCGGGGCGGCCGTTCGACCTGGCGGCGGGCCCGCTCTTCCGCGCCACGCTCCTGCGCCTGGGTGCCGAGGAGCACGTGCTGCTGGTCTGCCTCCACCACTCCGTGGCCGACGGGTGGAGCACCAGCGTCCTCTTCCGCGAGCTGTCGGCCCTGTACGGCGCCTACCGCGAAGGGGACGAGTCGCCGCTGGCCGAGCTGCCGGTGCAGTACGCCGACTACGCGGTGTGGCAGCGCCAGCGGCTGCGCGGCGAGGTGCTGGAGCGGCAGCTGGGCTGGTGGCGCGAGCGGCTGGCCGGCGCGCCCGCGCTGCTGGAGCTCCCCACCGACCGTCCGCGCTCGGCGGTGCAGACGTACCGCGGCGGGCGCGGCCGGGTGGAGATGCCGGCCGAGTTGGCGGAGCGCCTGCAGGCGCTGGGGCGCGGCGAGGGCGCCACGCCGTACATGGTGCTGCTGGCCGCCTTCCAGCTCCTACTGGCGAAGTACAGCGGGAGCGACGACGTGGTGGTGGGGAGCCCCGTGGCCGGGCGCACCGGGAAGGAGGTGGAGGGGCTGATCGGCTTCTTCGTCAACACCCTGGTCCTGCGCACCGACCTCTCCGGCGACCCCACCTTCCGCGAGGCGCTGCGGCGCGTGCGCGACGTTACGCTGGGCGCCTACGAGCACCAGGACGTCCCCTTCGAGCGGCTGGTGAAGGAGCTTCAGCCCGAGCGCAGCCTGAGCCACGCCGCGCTCTACCAGGTGGAGTTCAGCCTGCAGAACATGGAGCGCGCCGACGGCTCGCTCGCCGGGCTGCGCACCGAGTGGGTGGGCGCGGAGCTCGACACCACCCAGGTGGACCTGTCGCTGCACCTGTCGCTGCACGCCGGCGGCATCGCCGGCGAGGTGACGTTCAGCACCGACCTCTTCGACCGCGCCACCGTGGAGCGGATGATGGGGCACCTGCGCCGCCTGCTGGAGCAGGTGGCCGCGGACGCCGACCTCCGCCTCTCCCAGGTCTCGCTCCTGGACGACGGCGAGCGCCGCCGGGTGGTGGACGAGTGGAACCGTGTCGACCGCGAGTACGCGGCGGGCGCCTGCATCCACCGGCTCTTCGAGGCGCAGGCCGAGCGCACGCCGACGGCGGACGCGGTCAGGTGCGAAGGGGATTCGCTCACCTACCGCGAGCTGAACGAGCGCGCCAACCGGCTCGCCCACCACCTGGTCCGCCTGGGCGTGGGACCCGAGGTGCGCGTGGGGCTCTGCATCGAGCGGAGCCTGGAGATGGTGATCTCGATCCTGGCGATCCTGAAGGCCGGCGGCGCCTACGTGCCGCTGGACCCGATGTACCCGGCGGACCGCCTCGCCTTCATGCTGGCCGATTCCGCCGTCCCCGTCCTGGTCACGCAGGAGAGCCTGCGCGGCACGCTCCCGCCGCGCGACGGCGTGCGCGTGGTCAGCGTCGACGGCGACGCGGCGGCCATCGCCGGCGAGCGCGCGGACAATCCCGCGAGCGCGGCCACGCCCGAATCTCTCGCCTACGTCATCTACACCTCGGGGTCCACCGGCACGCCCAAGGGTGCGCTGATCGAGCACCGCAACGTCGCGCGTCTCTTCTCCGCCACCGACCCCTGGTTCGGCTTTGGGGCGGGCGACGTGTGGACGCTCTTCCACTCCTACGCCTTCGACTTCTCGGTGTGGGAGATCTGGGGCGCGCTGCTGTACGGCGGCCGGCTGGTGGTGGTCCCCTTCCACGTCAGCCGCGACCCCGAGGTGTTCCATGCGCTCCTGCGGCGCGAGCGCGTCACCGTGCTCAGCCAGACGCCGAGCGCCTTCCGCCAGCTGATCCGCGCCGACAACGAGCGCGGCGGCGAGCTGGCGCTGCGCTACGTCGTTTTCGGCGGCGAGGCGCTGGAGCCCGCCTCGCTTCGCGACTGGGTGGAGCGGCGCGGGGACGACCGGCCCTGGCTGATCAACATGTACGGGATCACCGAGACCACCGTCCACGTCACCCATCGCGTGATCCGTCACGCGGACGTGTTCGAGGGTAGCGGCAGCCCGATCGGCCAGCGCATCCCCGACCTGACGCTGTACGTGCTCGACGCCGCGCGGAACCCGCTCCCGGTGGGCGTCCCCGGCGAGCTGTACGTGGGCGGCGCCGGCGTGGCGCGGGGCTACCTCAACCGCCCCGAGCTGACGGCGGAGCGTTTCATCGACAACCCGTTCGGCGCCGGCCGCCTGTACCGCACGGGCGACCGCGTCCGCCGCCTGGCCGACGGCACGCTGGAGTACCTGGGGCGGCTGGACGAGCAGGTGAAGATCCGCGGCTTCCGCATCGAGCTGGGCGAGATCGAGACGGCGCTCCTGGGCCACCCCGGGATCCGCGAGTGCGCCGTGATCGTCCGCGAAGACCAGCCGGGCGACCGGCGTCTCGCCGCCTACATCGTCGGCGATGCGGAGAGCGATGCGCTGCGCGCGCACCTGCGGCGCACCCTGCCGGAATACATGGTGCCCGCGGCGTTCGTGACGCTCGACGCGCTGCCGCTGACCGGGAACGGGAAGCTGGACCGCAAGGCGCTCCCCGCGCCCGAGCTCGCGCTCCCCGTGGACGGCTACGTGGCGCCGCGCAACGAGATGGAGGAGGTCCTGGCCGACATCTGGGCCGAGGTGCTGCGGCTGGAGCGGGTGGGCGTGGAGGACGGCTTCTTCACGCTGGGCGGCGACAGCATCCTGGTGATCCAGATCGTGTCGCGCGCCCGCCGCGCCGGGGTGGAGATCACCCCGCGGCTGATGTTCGAGCACCAGACAGTGGCCGAGCTGGCCGCCGTGGCCCGGCGCGGCGGCGGCGCCCCGCGCGCCGAGCAGGGCCGCGTGGAGGGGAGCGCCGCGCTCACGCCGATCCAGGCGTGGTTCTTCGAGCAGGAGCAGCCGCTCCCCGCGCACTACAACCAGTCGGTCTTCTTCGACGTCGCCCCCTCGGTGCGCGACGCCGCGCTGGAGACGGCGCTGGCGGCGGTGCTCGACCATCACGACGCGCTCCGCCTCCGCTTCCGCCGCAACGACGAGGGGTGGGAGCAGACGCACGCCGCGCGGGTGGAGATCGCGCTGGAGCGCATCGACCTGGCGCCGCTGGGCGATGACGCCGCGCGCGTGCAGGGCGAGATCGCCCACGCGCGGCAGACGGCTCTCGACCTGGAGAATGGGCCGCTGGGGCGCGCCGTCCTCTTCGTCCTTCCGCGCGGCCGCCGCGTCCTTTTCCTCACGCTGCACCACCTGGTGGTGGACGGGGTGTCGTGGCGCATCATCCGCGACGACCTGGAGCGCGCCGTGGCCGACCTGGACGCCGGCCGCGCCATCGGGCTGGGCGACAAGAGCACCTCGTTCCGCGCCTGGTCGGCCGCGCTGCGGGCGTACGCGTCGAGCCCCGCACTGGCGGCCGAGGCGGAGTACTGGCGCGCGCAGGGAAGCGACGGCGTGGCGCCGCTCCCCGCGCTGGGCGAGGGAGACCGCTCGCGCCACGGCGCCCGCGTGGTGACCGTGCGCCTGGATGCCGAAGAAACGCGCGCGCTGCTGCACGACGTCCCCGCCGCCTACCGCACGCAGGTGAACGACGCGCTGCTGGCCGCGCTGGCCGAGGCGGTGGGCGAATGGACCGGGAGCCCGCGCATCCGCCTGGCGCTGGAAGGGCACGGGCGCGAAGAAGAGGTGGTGGGCGGCGGGGTGGACCTGACGCGCACCGTGGGCTGGTTCACCAGCGTCTACCCCGTGGTGCTCGACATCGCCGGCGCGGCGGGGCCGGGCGAGCGGCTGAAGCGGGTGAAGGAGCAGCTGCGCGCAGTGCCCGGCCGCGGCATCGGCTACGGCGTGCTGCGCTACCTGTCGCCCGACGTGGAGACGGGCGCGGCGCTGGCGGCGCAGCCCGAGCCGGAGATCGCCTTCAACTACCAGGGCCGCTTCGACGACCAGCCGCAGACCGCCGCGCGCTTCCAGTTCGCGAACGGTCCGGCCGGCGAACGGATCTCGGCCGCCAACCAGCGCCGCTACGCGCTGGAGGTGGACGGCGCCATCGACGGCGGCTCCCTGGTGCTGCACTGGACGTACGCGGACGGCGCCCACCGCCGCGACACGATCGAGCGCGTGGCGGAGAGCTACCTCCACGCCCTGCGCGGGCTGATCGCGCACTGCCAGGCGCCGGGCGCGGGCGGCTTCACCCCGTCGGACTTCCCGCTGGCCGCCCTCACCCAGCGCGAGCTGGACGCGCTGCTGGCCGGCGGCCGCGCGGTGGAAGACATCTACCCGCTCTCGCCGATGCAGGAGGGGCTGCTCTTCCACGCGCTCTCGGGCGACGCGCAGACGGGCGGCGGCTCCCAGGCGTACCAGGTGCAGATCGCCTGGAAGATCGAGGGACGGCTCGACGTGGCGCGCTTCCGCCGCGCCTGGGCCGAGGCCGCGCGGCGCCACGCCATCCTGCGCACCTCGTTCGCGTGGGAGGGGCTGCGCCGGCCGATGCAGATCGTCCATCCGGCCGCCGAGCTGGAGTGGACGGTGGGCGACTGGGCCGGCCTTCCCACCGCCGCGCACGAGGCGGCGCTGGACGCGTACCTGGCCGACGACCGCGAGACCGGCTTCCGGCTGGACCAGGCGCCGCTGATGCGCTTCGGGGTGTTCGGCACGGGGGAGAGCGGCGCCTGGTTCGTGTGGAGCCACCATCACCTGCTGCTGGACGGCTGGGCCTGCTCGCGCATCGCCGCCGAGGTGTTCCGCCTGTACCACGCGTGGACGGCGGGGCGCGACTCCTCCGCCGAGGCGACGCTGGGGCGCGTCCGCCCGTACCGCGACTACATCGGCTGGCTGGCGCGGCAGGACCGCGGGGCGGCGGAGCGCTACTGGCGCGACGTGCTCTCGGGCTTCAACGCGCCCACGCCACTGGCCGCCGACCGCCCGGCCGCGCCCGGCGTCCCCGCGCGCCCGGCGCGGCTGGAGCGCACGCTCACGGCGGAGCGCAGCGCCGCGCTCGAGGGCTTGGCCCGGCGCGCGGGCGTCACCCTCAACACCGTGCTGCAGGGCGCCTGGGGCCTCCTCCTTTCCCGCTACGGCGGCGAAGACGACGTGGTGTTCGGCACCACCGTGTCGGGCCGCCCCGCCGGGCTGGACGGGGTGGAGGAGATGGTGGGCCTCTTCATCAACACCCTTCCCGTGCGGATGCGCGTGCGCGGCGGCGCGCGGCTGGGCGAGTGGCTGGCCGAGGTGCAGCGCGCGCAGGCCGAGGCGCGCGAATACGAGTACGCGCCGCTGGCCATGGTGCAGGGGTGGAGCGAAGTCCCCGGCGGCACCCCGCTCTTCGAAAGCCTCTTCGTCTTCGAGAACTACCCCGCCGCGCGCAGCGGCGACACCGAGGACGCCGGCGCCCTGCGGGTGACCGACGCCCGCGCGGTGGAGTGGACCAG
>DASQLJ010000556.1:0-18593 GCA_035630095.1 Longimicrobium sp. | reverse complement strand
GGCCCCCTCCCCCCGGCCCCCTCCCCGCGCTCCGCGGGGGAGGGGGAGCACTTTGCACCAGCGCCGATGTGCGAAGGCGGAGTTCGGTAGATGGTTGCAGTGGATTCGTTCGTCCCTACAACCCGGGGAATGGCACGATGCCGAGACTGATCGAGGCGCCGGCGGTGATCGAGGCGGCGGGGAACAAGCCGAAGCGGATCGAGGAGTACGCCGGCCGCGTGAGCTCGCGGCACACCGACGTGAGCGTGGCGCGGATGCGCTCGCCCGAGGGGTGGGTGGAGCCCGGCCAGCGCCCCGAGTTCGAGGAGATCACCGTGGTGCTGGGCGGGATGCTGCGCGTGGAGCACGAGGGCGGCGCCATCGACGTGCGCGCGGGGCAGGCCGTGGTGACCGCGCCGGGCGAGTGGATCCGCTACAGCTCGCCCGAGCCCGGCGGCGCCGAGTACGTGGCGGTGTGCCTCCCCGCGTTCTCGCCGCAGACCGTGCACCGCGACGACGGCTGAACCAGGGCGAGGTTAAGCCGGCGGGGGCGCGCCGATGCATGAGGGATGCGCGCCCGCAGGGCCGGGACGCCGCCGCGCGCGAGCGATGGCGGGAACGAGAAGGAGCCGGGCGCGGCGGGGGCCCGGCGCCGTTGGGCACGGCGGTATCGTGCCCTACGGCGCGCGCAGCCCGACCCCGCGCAGCGGGGGCATGCCCAAACCCGTTGTTGCCGTGAAAGTCAGCAGTCCAGAGCCAGAAGCCGAATTCGCGCAGGCCTGACGGTCTGCATTCGATGCCAGCACCCCCATCACAGGAGAGACCCGTGAGCGCAGTTGCCGAGATGGCCAGCCCCTTCGCCGCCGCCGCCGAGGCCGGCCGCGAGCCGTTCAAGGTGCGCGACCTGTCGGAGGCCGAGTTCGGCCGCAAGGAGATCCGCCTGGCCGAGCAGGAGATGCCCGGCCTGATGGCGCTGCGCGAGGAGTACGGCGCGCAGAAGCCGCTCGCCGGCGCCAGGATCATGGGCAGCCTGCACATGACCGTGCAGACCGCCGTGCTGATCGAGACGCTGGTGGAGCTGGGCGCCGACGTGCGCTGGGTGAGCTGCAACATCTTCAGCACCCAGGACCACGCCGCCGCCGCCGTGGTGATCGGGAAGAACGGGACCGTGGACGACCCGCAGGGCACCCCCGTGTTCGCCTGGAAGGGCGAGACGCTGGAGGAATACTGGTGGTGCACCGAGCAGGCGCTGATGTGGCCCGACGGCTCCGGCCCCAGCCTGCTGCTGGACGACGGCGGCGACGCCACCCTGCTGGTGCACAAGGGCGTGGAGTTCGAGAAGACCGGGATCGTCCCCGACTTCGACCCCGAGAACGACGCCGAGGAGTGGGGCGTGATCCTGGAGACGCTCCGCCGCAACCTGGCCGAGGACCCGCAGCTCTGGACGCGCGTGGCCGCCGACCTGCGCGGCGTCTCGGAAGAGACCACCACCGGCGTGCACCGCCTGTACGAGATGATGCAGGCCGGCACGCTGCTCTTCCCGGCGATCAACGTCAACGACAGCGTCACCAAGAGCAAGTTCGACAACCTGTACGGCTGCCGGCACTCGCTGACCGACGGCATCCTGCGCGCCAGCGACGTGATGCTGGCCGGCAAGGTGTGCGTGATCTGCGGCTACGGCGACGTGGGCAAGGGGTGCGCGCAGAGCCTGCGCGGCCAGGGCGCCCGCGTGATCATCACCGAGATCGACCCGATCTGCGCCCTGCAGGCGGCGATGGAGGGGTACCAGGTGACCACGCTCGAGGACGTGGTGGAGACGGCCGACCTGTTCATCACCGCCACGGGGAACAAGAACATCATCACCGCCCAGCACATGGCGCGGATGAAGGACAAGGCGATCGTGGGCAACATCGGCCACTTCGACAACGAGATCGACATGGCCGGGCTGAAGAAGTACCCCGGGATCGAGCGGATCAACATCAAGCCGCAGTACGACGAGTGGGCCTTCGCCGACGGCCACAGCGTGATGGTGCTGGCCGAGGGTCGCCTGCTGAACCTGGGCTGCGCCACCGGCCACCCCAGCTTCGTGATGAGCGCGTCCTTCAGCAACCAGGTGATCGCGCAGATCGAGCTGCACACCAACGCCGACAGCTACGAGCGCAAGGTGTACACGCTCCCCAAGCACCTGGACGAGAAGGTGGCCCGCCTGCACCTGGACAAGCTGGGCGTGAAGCTCACCCAGCTCACCCCCGACCAGGCCGCCTACATCGGCGTGCCCGAGCAGGGGCCGTTCAAGCCCGAGCACTACCGGTACTAGCCAGCTGGCCGGCAACGGCCGGGAGGATGTGAAGGACGGCGCCGGGCGGAGATCTTTCCGCCCGGCGCCGTTCGTCGTGGGATGGGTTGTCCGGTGGCCGTGGCCGACGGATCGTCGACCGTAGCCAGTCATACGGAGTGCGAAAAGTCGGTGCCGGGGGCCTGAAACGGAAGAGCCGGGTGCGGGCGTGTCCCTCCGCTGCGCTCCGGGCCGGGCTTCGCGCGCCGTAGGCAACGATACCGCCGTTGCCAACGGCGCCGAGCCGCCGGCGCGCCATGGTCCTGCTCGTTCCCGCGGCGCCGGACGCGTGCGCGCCGGCGTCTCGGCCCTCCGGGCGCGAATCCCTCACGCAAACCGCTCGCTCAACGGAGTTCGTGGGATCATGACGAGCCGAAGATCGTCTCGAGGCCGTGGGCACAGAGTGCTCGCACGTTCTCGGGGGCGAGCGAACGGTCCCGCGGAATGCGGGCGGCGGCCCGGATGTCGTCGGTCACGCCGCGGAACTGCGCGCGCGCGAGCTGCTCGACGCGCCGTCCGCCGCCCAGGGGGGCGGACGGACGGCGCAGTGGCATTACAGGTCGTTGCACGCTTCCTGGCTCGACGTCTCGTCGGCCGCGCCGTTCATGCTGGCGGTGCCGCTCTCGACCGTCACCGCGTAGCCGCCGCCGGCGGTGCCGGGGGTGGTGAAGGTGATGCGGCCGTTCCCGTCGGACCGGTACCAGGGGATGCCGCGCGCGGTGAGCAGGTCCTTGGTCTGCGTGTGCACGTGGTGGTAGCCGTTGGTCGCCGATACGCCGAAGGTGACCCACGCCGGGCTGGTCAGGTCCAGGAAGCGGCTGGTGACGCCGTTGCACGAGCCGTGGTGGTTCCCCTTCAGCACGTCCACGTTCATCCCCGGGTTCACGTCGTAGCCAGCCGCGTCGAAGTAGGCGAGCGCCTCGTGCTCGGAATCGCCCGAGAACCACATGGTGAACGAGGCGCTGTCGGGCCCCACCAGCTTCACCGGCACGGAGCGGTTGTTGGGGCCGTCGCCGTTGGGGTCGGGCTTCATCACGTGCAGCTTGGCCCCGCCGTCCAGCACGAAGGTGCAGATCGCCGCACCGGTGCCGCAGGCGTCGTCGGTGTCGCGGTAGTCGAGCTCGCTGCGGCCGGCGCGCGCGTTGATCGAGTCGCGCAGCTCGGCGAAGGTGCTGCTGGTGGCCGAGTCCTTGTTCTCCAGGAACTTCGTGATGTCGATGTTGTGGGCGGTCTTGAAGAACTCGCGCAGGCCGCCGTGGTGATCGTAGTGGCCGTGCGAGAGGATCATCAGGTCGATCCTGCCGTTCGCCAGGCCGAACTCGCTGATCAGGTTGGCCATGCGGCTGAGGCCCTGGCCCGCGTCGATCATCACCTTGCTGTCGCCGTTCTCGATGTAGATCGCGTCGGCCTGGCCGGCGTCGATGACGCGCACCACGAGCTGGCCGCGCTTGCCCTCGTTGCGGGCGCCCGGCGTCCCCTTGTCGCCGCTGCCGTAGGCGACGGTGGAGGTGTGCCAGTTGGCGCCCTTTGCGTCGAGGTTGTCGAGCGACGGGTTCGACACGCCGCGCGTGGCACCGGCGGGCATCGCCGTGCTCCAAGTGGCGGAATCGACGCTCGCCCCCACGTCGTCGCGCAGCGCCACCCAGTCCGACGTGTTGGCCAGCGTGAGCGTGCTGTAGGCGTAATCCTCGGTGACGCCGCCGTTGGTGGCGCCGTTGCCGTTGCGGGCCAGCACCACGTAGCCGCCGGCGGGGACGGAGACCGAGCTGCCGATGGTCTGCGGGGAGTCGTTGTTGGAGTTCAGGGTCCAGCCCTGGATGTTCACCGCGGAGGTGCCGCGGTTGTGGATCTCGATCCACTCCCCATCCGTGTCGGCCACGACGGCGGGGTCCACCATCACCTCGTTGATGACGATCTGCCCGGAGTAGCTCGAGAGGGTGAAGGACGGCGCGACCGGAGACAGCGGGGGGAGCGTGACCAGGTCGCTACAGGCGGAGGTCACGACGACGGCCAGCAGCGCGGCCGCTGGGTGCAGGCGCAGGCGTACCATGGCGAGTCACCATCGTTCGGGGACGACCACGAATGCCGGGGAAACCGGCACCCGTTATGAGCGGGGCTCACCAACATAACCTCACATTAGCCGACGAACAATTCTCCTTTGCTCTGTAAGTTCAAGACTGTTTTAGGGTTACGAACGGGAAGTCGGATACGGCCCGGTTAATGGACAGCGAAGGCCGCAGCGGGTCGAGACGAGCATCCCACTCACTGATCTCCGCGACGCGAGAACGGCGGCCACCCCCGAACGATCCAGCGCTACTCCACCGCGGACAACGTCTCCTCAATCATCTCCGCCAACTCCTCGCCGATCCGCTCGCCCCACACGGCGTAGCCCGCCTCCGACGGGTGGAAGCCGTCCGCGCAGAACAGGTGCGCGGATGGATCCAGCCGCATCGGCACGTGGTGGAGGGCGGAGAGGCGCGCCGGGAGCCGCGCGAGGGCCGCGTCCAGCCGGCGCGCGCGGGCGCCCAGCACCGCGCGGAGCGGCTGCGGCAGGGCGGGGAAGGCGTGCATCGGCGGCACGCCGGCGACCACCACCGGCGCGAGACCGACCCGCGCGCGGATCGAGCCGACCAGCCGCGCCACGTCCGCCGCCCACAGCGGCGGCCGGCGGAAGCGCAGCGTGTCGTTCACCCCCAGCGCGATCGCCACCGCGTCCGCCGGCTCGTCGCCGAGGAGGGGGACGAGCGCGGCGGCCTCGCGGGCGTTGGCGCCGCTGCGCCCGGCCGCGCGCCACCGCACCGGCCGCCCGGTCGCGCGCGCCAGCGCCGCCGCGACGCGGCCGGTGAGCGCCTGCTCGTGCGCCGCCGCGCCGATCCCCGCCACGGTCGACTCGCCGAGCACCACCAGCCGCAGCGGCTCGCCACGGCCGGGGACCACGCCCTCCGTCGCCCCCGCGGCGTCCGGCAGCCGCGGCGTGCGCCGGCGGACGCCGCGTCCCTGCACGAAGAGGACGGGGAGCAGCGGAAACGCCGCCGCGGCGACGATCCGGTTCTTCAGATCGAACATGCCGTGGCGGCGTTCCGGTGAATCGACATCGGATCGGACAACCAGGCACTCAGCGCCCGGTACGCGGCACTCCCCTACCCGCGGTCCACGCCGAAGTTGGAGACGTGCACGTCGAGGTTGTGGTTCACGCGCAGCCCCACCTGGCCGGCGCCGTTGACGCCCGGGGTCTCGGCGACCTGCGTGCCGTTCACCTTGTAGCGCACGCCCGACGGGCCGGCCTCGATCGCCACCGTGTTGGTGGCCTGGCCCTGCTCGTTCTGCTTGCGGATGGCGGCGTTCTCGGTCCAGTCGTGGATGGTGTGCAGCTCGCCGTTCGACGCGCGGTGGCGCAGCATGAACTTCCCGTCGCCACGCACCAGGAAGTAGAAGTACTCCGCCGTGGGACCGCTCAGGCTGCGGCCGCCCGCGATCATCCCGTACGCCTCGGGGTGCGTGGGCGCCTTGGTCTGCGCGAAGGTGGCGTGCGCGGTGAAGGTGCCGCCGGCCACGTTTTGCGCCGGGTTCCACAGCACCACGGCCGGGCCGGTGGTCACGTGGAAGCCGTCGCCCATCACCACGAACTTCACGTCGGCGAGCTTCGCGTCGGCGCGGTCGAGGCGCGCCTGCCAGCCGGCGGGGAGGGTGCCGCCGCCGGCCACGCTGTGGTCGGCGTGGTCCTGCTGCGCCGCCAGCGGCGACGCGGCCGCGGCGATCGCGGCGAGTGTGACGAGGAGTCTGCGCATGGGTGCGTCCTTGTGGGGCAGGGTGGATGCGTCGGGTGGGCTCCGAAGGTTTTCGAAGCTACGCCCGCCGCGCCGGGGGGGGAACAGGTCGATGCCGAGACCATGAGGCTACCCGCGGGGACGACCGGCGGTTCCGTGCTCCGGGATCGTCGGCGGCGCGGAACCGGGCCGGTTGGTCGCTAGATCGGCAGCGGGAAGAGCAGGGCGAAGCCGTTGATCAGCAGCAGCGCGCCGACGGCGCCCAGCACGATGGAGAAGGTGAGCACGGCCCGCGAGGTGGCCAGGATGGCCACGGAGCCCAGCACGATGGCGAGCTGCAGGAACACCTCCGAGTAGTCGAAGTTGCCGTCCTGCGCCTCCGCGCGCTCGCGGACGCGCTCGTAGCCGCGCGCCTGGGCGGAGAGCTGCTTCTTCCCCTCGCCGCGTAGCGAGTCGTTCGGCGCCGCGGGGTCGGGCTCGTCGTCGTAGCGCGCGATGGTCTCCCTGTAGCGTGCGAGCTGCGCCTCGGCGGCCGCGCGCGCCTCGGGCGAGAGCGCGTTGCCGGCCAGGTCGAGCTGGATGCGGTCGGCGGCCAGGCGGTACTGCGTCTGGCGCACGTTCTTGGCCTGGTAGAAGGCCCAGGTGTCGCTCGCGTGGATGTTTCCGTGCACCATGTCGTCGGTGGCGTTGCCGCCGCCCAGGCTGCCGATGGCCAGCAGCATGGCAAGGATGGAGATGAGCAGCGCCGCGCCCTGCCGGAACCTGTCGGTGGCCTCGGCTTCGGCGCGCTCTTCCTGGATCTCCTGGATCAGCTCTGCTGCGTCTGCGGCTTCCATTGCGGTGCGTGGGGCGTGGGTGGGGCGGATGGGACCTGCGGAAAGCGGGCGGGAAGATCGATGGGACGCCTCCGACGCGCAAGCGGCATCTGGTTCCCGACGCCGCCCGCGTTCGACCGGAGCGGATCCGGTCCCGATCACTCCCACATCGAGTCATGCCGGGCGATGGATGCCCGGCAGCGGATCACGCCGCCAGCGACTTCAGCTCGCTGCCGCCGGTGCGGAGCGCGGTGCCCGTCTTCTCCAGCTCCGTCGCGGCGCTTCCCAGGATGCCGCGCAGGTTGCCAAGGCCCTCCGCCGCGGCCTCGAGTGGGTCGGCCAGGCCGGCGAGCTCGGCGATCTGCCGCTCGAGGGTGGCGGCGACGCCCTGGAGCGGCGTCACGTCGGTGCTCTCGATGACGGGAATTTCGATGCTGCCGGCGTTCAGCGGCAGCTTCACCGTCCGCTTGTCCACGCGGATGTTGGGGACGCGGATGCGCTTGAGCGCCTCGCTTGCCTCGCGCAGGTCCGCGACGGCGTTCTCGTACGCCGCCTTCTGGCGCTGCAGCAGGTCGCGCACGCGGTCCACCTCCGTCAGCGCGCCGCCCGCGCCGTCGGCGCCGCGGATGGTCGCGCCGATCGCCACCATCGTCCCGCCCGCGCTCTCCATCGCCCCGCCGATCGCCGGGAGCCGCTCCAGCAGCCCCTTCAGCAGCCGCAGCACCTGGTCCGAGTTGCTGATCGTCCAGCGGACGAGCCCGACGAATCCGGCCATGATGAACCTCCCGCGATGAAGGGGACTGCGAGTGGAACGCGGTGGGGTGCTTCGACCTGCATCGACGCTAAGCGGAGACGGTCGCTCCGCCCGCGCCGCAACGAGAAGCGCTCCCGGCAAGGTTGCCGGGAGCGCGGGGAAGATCAAGCAAGTCGTTTGATGGAAATCCTTACGGCCGCCCCGGCGGCAGCGTGCGGTCCTGGTTCAGCGCGTTGTACCGCCGCAGGATCTCCAGCGTCCGGTCCAGCGGCAGCGCCTCGGCCGCTCCCCCGCGGCCGCTTACCGTGCTGGCCTTGAACATCGAGTTGTAGATCGCCTCCTCGGTCGCCTCGGCCACGGCCTGGAAGAGCGGCGACATCCCCTCGTTCGGCAGGTCCGCGACGGTCACCGGCGCCACGCCGGCGCGGCGGCGCACCTGGAGGCCGGTGGAAAACGCGATCACGTAATCCCCCGAGCCGTTGGTCATCGTCGCCCCCGTGCGCGCCAGGCCCACCAGCGCGCGCGTGGCCAGCCGGTCCAGGTTGCGGGCGTCGAGCGGCGCGTCGGTGGCGACCACGATCATGATGCTGCCATCGCCGCCGTCGCCGGGGCCCTGCCGCGGCGGGGCCAGCTCACGCTGCAGGTAGTATCTGCCCAGCTCGCGGCCCACCGGCGCGCCGTTGATGGTGAGCACGCCGCCGAAGTTGGTCTGCACCAGCACGCCCACGGTGTACCCGCCCACCCCCTGCGGCAGCCGGCGCGAGCTGGTGCCGATCCCGCCCTTCCACCCGAACGCCACCGTCCCCGAGCCGGCGCCCACCGCGCCCTCCTCCACCGGCCCGGTCGTGGCCGACTCCAGCGCGCGCACCACGTCGGCCGGGGCGATGGGGCGGCTGCGGATGTCGTTCAGCGCCGCATCGTTGGTCTCGCCAACCACCGGGTTGATGGAGCGCACGTTCTCCATCCCCGGCCGCGCCAGCATCCATCCCACCATCGCGTCGGCCGCCTTCCACACGCACAGCGTGCAGGTGAGCAGCGCCGGCGTCTCCAGCTCGCCCAGCTCGCGCACCTGCGTCACCCCCAGCAGCTTGCCGAAGCCGTTGCCCACGCGGATCGCGGCGGGAACCCGCTCCAGGAACGCGTTCCCCTCGTGCGGGAGGATGGCGGTCACGCCGGTGTGGATGGAGTCGCCGCGGTGCAGCGTGACCTGGCCCACGCGCACGCCGGCCACGTCGGTGATGGCGTTCAGCGGCCCGGGCGGCAGCACGCCCACCACCACGCCCGCCTCGCGCGCACGCGGCCGCGCCTGCGCGGCGGCGTCGGGGGAGAGGGAAAGCCTCACGAGGCAGACGAGGGCGAGGGATAGGGTGCGGCGGCCGTTCACGTGTCTCGGAGGGTGGAAGGGATCGCACCGGGTGAGGCGACGGGGGAAGATCCGCGCGCCGCATGGGCGACGCAAGCACGGCGATGGCCGCGACGCCACAGATACCGGTCTTCCGATCCCCACCGCTCCCACACGCCACCGAGACGAACGTCGTGAGGCACGAACCGAGATGAAGACCCGAATCGCACTCGCCGCCGTGCTGTTCCTCGCCGCATGCAGCAGCCGCAGCGCCATGCCGGACCCCGGCGGCAACCCGCGCGCCTTCGTTCCGCGCGATTCCACGCAGCGCGAGCTGTTCGCCGCCTACCGCGCCGCGCAGATGCCCTCGGTCTACGCGCTGATCGGCGCGCGCGAGAGGCTCAAGCTCACCTCGCGCCAGGTGACCGCGCTCGACAGCATCGCCGAGGCCGCGCGCGAGCAGAACCGGCCGATGACGGACTCGCTGCGCACCCTGACCAACTCCGGCAGCGGCGGCCCGATCCGCGCGCCGCGCGGCGAGTTCCAGACGGAGCGCTTCATCCCCGCGCTGCGCCGCATGGGCGAGAACAACCGCCGCGCGCTGGAGGCGATCCAGGCGCTGCTCACCCCCGAGCAGCGCACCGGCGTCTGCGAGCTGGCGCGCGAGCAGCGGGAGCAGCGCTACGCCGTGCGGGGCCGCGGCGGCCTCGGCGGCAGGCGCGACGGCCGCGGACGCGGACGCGGAGGGATGCGCGACGGGATGCTGGGGATCGGCGGCGACGACGTGCGCGAAGCCGGCGGCGGCGTGGGCGGATGGCCGTGGTGCCCCGCGCCCGCACGCGGCCGCAACCGCACCCCCGCGCCGGCGGACTCGTCGCGCGCGTCCGCGGGAGCGTTGCGCTCGTAGGCGCTTCGGTGGACGAGACACGAACGGCCGCCCGGGCGATGCTCCCGGGCGGCCGTTCGCGTCACATCAACCGGTTATGGTCGGGCGTGGCGGCCTCAACACTACTGCCCGCCTAGCGAACTGCGGCGATTCGGCTCCCGTCCCAGGAATAGGCGAGGAGTTCCGCGGAGTGCAGTTCGACACCGCGCGAGGCATGAACACCGCTGCACACTCGCCGCCAGAGTGCCGCACGCTGTCGTATGTGATTCCGGCCGACCGGCGGCCTCGAAGCTCCTGCGCGAAGGCTTGAGAGGCGGTGTAGCTGGTCGCGTGATACAGGTCAGGCCAGCGGCTGCCATCCCCGCGAATGTCATGGAATACGCCATTCAGCTGCGCCACCAGCATCCGCATCGAAATATCCAGTGGGGACTCACTCGTCGCGGCCAGGAACTGCTCCTTGTGGTACACAGTCTCGCGGATTGCCGTCTCCCGGTCTTTCGCGGTGTAGTAGGCACCTACCGCGTCGTCGTTGAAGCGGCTCGGGGACGGGTGCATGAACGCTCCCATGACCCAGCCCGCGCCTGGGCCGGTGAGTCGGTCCTCGGGAGGAATCCTCTCCAGCCGTCCCGCGAGCAGCCGGACGCTGTCGTCCGTCAGCGCCTCGATCGCTAGCACTTCTTCGAGATCCTCCGGCTCTGCCACCCGCTCAAACAGCTTGAGAGGCGGGTACATGCTCGGAATGGCCCGAAAGCACGGGGCCCAGGACACGGGCGAGAGCGAGATTACGCGCACCGCCACGCCATCAGCCGTGCGTTTGGCCGTCGAGGTACTTCCGAACCTCGTACAGGTCGCTCACGTTACCCGAGAGCATGCGATCCAGCGCCGACCTGCCGTTGAACAACGCGGCGGTATTCGGCTTGCGCACCCACTGGTCCGCCGCGTCCGGTGGAAGGAGGACCTGCAAGTTCTTGAAGATTCCGAGGATATACGAGATGCGCTCCAGCAGGTCGCGCGAAAGCTGCCGCTCCGAGCCGAGGTAGCGGAAAGTCTCCGGCGTCACGCCCAGCAGCCTCATTCGTTCGGGGTCTGAAAGCTTCCAGTGCTCCGCGATACGCGAAAACGCGCGCAGGGCCACCCGCGCAGTCTCGGGCTTTATCGTGTCCGGTGGCTCGACTTCGATTACGGGCGCCAGCGTGCTCATGGAGTGCTCTCCATCCGCGGTTTTCCGTCGGGACGCAGTGTAGTCGGGGTCCGCGCCGAGTGCAAGGATTATGCGCGCCTGCGCCGGATACAGCCGATTACACTCTCGCCGGTGGCGGGAAGTTGGCCTTCTCTACTAGGCCTCTACCAACAGGGGGGTTCCCTCGCCCCCATTGGTTGAACGTACTACGGCCTGCGTTGGTGACGAGTTGCATTCGTCCTCTGCCGGAGAACTCAGGGAGTATGCGGCGGCATTCACTCCCCCCGGAACACGGCCTTCCGCTTCTCGCTGAAGGCGGTGATGCCCTCGCGCACGTCGGCGCTGCGGAAGAGGCGCATCTGGGCTTCGCGCTCCACGTCCATCATCGTACCCACGTCGTTCTCGGGGGAGATGGAGAGCGAGTGCTTGGCGGCGGAGAGCGCCAGCGGCGGCTTGTCGGCCAGCTCGCGCGCGAACGCCCGCACCGCCGCGTCGAACTCGTCCGCTGGGAACACGCGCTGGAAGAGGCCGATGCGCTCGGCCTCGGCGGCGTCCACCATGCGCGCGCTCAGGACCAGCTCGGCGGCGCGGCCGGTGCCCACCAGGCGCGGCAGGTAGTAGCTGGCGCCCCAGTCGGGGTGCACGCCGATGCGGTTGAAGGTGAAGCCGATCGTCGCCTTCTCGTTCGCCAGCCGCACGTCGCAGGCGACGGTCAGCGACGCGCCCGCGCCCGCCGCCACGCCATTCACCGCCGCGACCACGGGCTTGCGGCACGCGCGCAGCGCCTGAACCGCGCGGATCCCCGCCTGCACGTAGCCCTCGAACGTTTCCGCGTCGCCGCGCGCGACCAGGTCGCTCATCACCTCCACGTCGGCGCCGGTGCAGAAGCCGCGGCCCGCGCCGGTGATCACCACCACGCGCACGTCCGCCGCCCCGGAGGCGCGCTCCACCGCCTCGCGCAGGTCGTCGCGCATGCTCCCGGCGAAGGCGTTCAGCCGCTCCGGCCGGTTCAGCGTGATCCAGGCGACCCCGTCGTCCGCACGGTAGAGGACCGCGTCCTTCGCGCCGGCCGAGGGCTCGCTCACGGCACCCGCTCCACGATCATCGAGATCCCCTGGCCCACGCCGATGCACATCGACGCGAGGCCGTAGCGCACCTCGCGCCGCCGCATCTCGTGCACCAGCGTGGTGAGGATGCGCGCGCCCGACGAGCCCAGCGGGTGCCCGACCGCGACCGCCCCGCCCGAGACGTTGACGATCGCGGGGTCGATCCCCAGCTCGCGGACGCACGCCACCGACTGTGCGGCAAAGGCCTCGTTCAGCTCCACCAGCCCCAGGTCGGCCACGGAGAGGCCCGCGCGCTCCAGCGCCTTCCGCGACGCCGGCACGGGCCCGATCCCCATCCGGTGCGGGTCCACGCCGGCCACCGCGCTGGCGACGATGCGCGCCATCGGCCGCATCCCCAGCTCGCGCGCCGCCTCGTCCGAGACGACCAGGAGCGCGGCGGCGCCGTCGTTCAGCCCCGAGCTGTTGCCGGCGGTGACGGTGCCGTTCTGCGCGCGGAAGCTGGGCTTCAGCGCGCCGAGCGTCTCCAGCGAGGTGTCGGGGCGCGGGTGCTCGTCGGTGTCGACGACCTTCGGCGGGCCCTTGCGCTGCGGTACCTGCACGGGCGCGATCTCGCCGCGGAAGTGGCCCTCGGCGATCGCCCGGTTCGAGCGCTGCTGGCTGGCGAAGGCGAAGGAGTCCTGGTCTTCGCGGCTCACGTGGAACTCCTCGGCCACGATCTCCGCCGTCTCGCCCAGCGACACCGTCCACTCCTTCGGCATCCTGGGGTTGACGAAGCGCCAGCCCAGCAGCGAATCGGCCATCTCGGGGACGCCGCGGGCGAACCCCTCGCCGGGCTTCAGCATCACCCAGGGCGCGCGCGACATGCTCTCCACGCCGCCGGAGATGAAGACGCGCCCCTCGCCCGCCTTGATGGCGTGCGCCGCGCTGCGCACCGCCTCCAGCCCCGAGCCGCAGAGCCGGTTCACCGTCTGCCCGGCCACGGTGACGGGGAGGCCGGCGAGGAGGGCGGCCATGCGTCCCACGTTGCGGTTGTCTTCGCCCGCCTGGTTGGCGCAGCCGAAGATCACGTCGTCCACCAGCGACGGGTCCACCCCCGTGCGCTCCACGATGGACTTCACCACGTGCGCCGCCAGGTCGTCCGGCCGCACGGACGAGAGCGCCCCCGCGTACCGCCCGATCGGCGTCCGCACGGCATCGATGATCAGCGCGTCGGTCATGCTACAATCGTCTCTCAAGGATCCGGGATCTGCAGGTCTCGGCAGATCTTCGCGGCAAGGTTGTCGTTGATCTCGCGGTGCCGAGGGACCGCAGTCGATTTTCTCGTCTTTCGATTGACGTACAGGCTGTGGTTCCCGCCCTCTCGCAGAAGCGCACAGCCGTTCGACACGAGGTGGCTGATCAGGTCACGTCGCTTCATGCCGCCCGGATGAGGAGGGGTTCGCGGATGACCTCTGCACCCGCGACCTCCTCCTCAGCCAGGATACGGTTAGCCTCGAGGACGAGCATCACGGCTTCCTGGAGGTTCTCCCGAGCCTCCTCGAGCGTATCGCCCTGCGTGTTCGCGCCAGGGAGTTCCTCCACCCACGCGATGTATCCCTCGGGCACCTTCTGGAATACCGCCGTCAATTCCATCTGCACGGCCCACCTCCAGGTTCAGGCCAGGTTCACCCACACGCTCTTCACCTGCGTGTACAGGTCCAGCGCGTACTTGCCCAGCTCGCGGCCGTAGCCGCTCTGCTTGTAGCCGCCGAACGGCGAGCCGGTGTCGAGCGTGTGGTACATGTTGATCCACACGGTGCCCGCCCGCAGCGCGGCGGCCACGCGGTGCGCCTTGCGCACGTCCTTCGTCCACACCGCCGCGGCCAGCCCGTACTCCGACGCGTTGCCGATGGTGATCCCCTCCTCCAGGTCCTTGAAGGTGGTCACCCCCAGCACCGGCCCGAAGATCTCCTCGCGGGCGATGGTCATCTCCGGCGTCACGCGGTCGAAGATGGTGGGGTTCAGGAAGAAGCCGGCGTTCCCGTCGATCTGCGGCCGGTCGCCGCCGAACACCAGCTCGGCGCCCTCGTCCTTGCCCGTCTGGATGTAGCCCATCACGCGGTCGAGCTGCTCCTGGCTCACCAGCGGCCCCATGCGGCACTTCGGGTCGAGCGGGTTGCCGGGGCGCATCGATTCGGCGCGCTTCACCAGCTTCTCCACCAGCTCGTCGCGCACGCTCTCCTCCACCAGCAGGCGCGAGCCCGCGGTGCAGGCCTGGCCGGTGTTGTAGAAGATGCCGCTGGTGGCGCCGCGCACCGCGGCCTCCAGGTCGGCGTCGGCCAGCACGATGTTGGGGCTCTTGCCGCCCAGCTCCAGCGACACCCGCTTCAGCGTCCCCGCCGCCTCGCGCTGGATGATCCGCCCGACGGCCGTCGAGCCGGTGAACGCGATCTTGTCCACGTCGCGGTGCGCCACCAGCGCCGCGCCCGCCGTCTCGCCGAAGCCGGGGATCACGTTCAGCACGCCGGCGGGGAGCCCGGCGTCGGCGCAGGCGCGGGCCAGCTCCAGCGCGGTGAGCGGCGTCTGCTCGGCGGGCTTGAGGACGACCGTGTTCCCGCAGGCCAGCGCCGGCGCCACCTTCCACGCGGCCATCTGGATCGGGTAGTTCCACGGGATGATCTGCCCGCACACCCCGATCGGCTCGCGGCGCGTGTAGTTGAGGTACGGCCCGGGGACGGGGATCACGTCGCCGTCGATCTTGTCGGCCCAGCCGGCGTAGTAGCGGAAGCACTCGATGGCGCCCTCCACGTCGAACATCCGCGCCTCGCGCACGGGCTTGCCGTTGTCCAGCGTCTCCAGCCGCGCCAGCTCGTCGGCGCGCTCCTCGAGCACGTCGGCGATGGCGTAGAGGAGCTTGCCGCGCTTGCGGGCGTCCATCCCGCTCCACTTCCCCTCGTCGAAGGCGGTGCGGCCGGCGGCCACGGCGCGGTCCACGTCCTCGGCGTCGGCCTCGGCGACCTGGGTGAGCACCCGGCCGGTGGCGGGGTTGATGGTGTCGAACGTCTTCCCCGACGCCGCGTCCACCCACTCGCCGCCGATGAACAGCTTGCCCGGCGCGATCGCCGCCTCGGTCTCGGTCGTAGCCATCGTCTTCTTCAATCGTCGGTGGTGGATGATCCGTCACCCGCGCGAGCGCGGAGCCTGGCGAGTACGGAATCTAACGAGCACGGAGTCTCTCGATTCCGCGGTACAGCCAGTCGAAGTCTAGCAATCGTGTCCAGAGCCGGTGCCGGCCGAGCGCCGGGCACCCCCTCTCCCCCGGCCCCTCTCCCCGCGCTCCGCGGGGGAGAGGGGAGCACCTACGATTTCAGCGTGCGCCGACAGAGCCGGCGCGAAGCGCCCCCCGTCCCTCCCCCGTGCAGTTACAAGGGAGGGACAGGCGAGGAACGAGCCAGGGAGAGGGCCCCGCGGCGCCTCGGACAAGCCTCTCGATCCCTGTCGATCCGAAGCCCATCCCCCCGCCCCCACAAACACGAAGGGAACCGGGCGCGCCTCCGCCCGGCTCCCCGCATGAACCCTTCCGCCGCTTACTTGCCGGTGAACTGCGGCGGGCGCTTCTCCACGTACGCCGTCAGGCCTTCCTTCGCGTCCGCGCTGTTGAAGAGCAGCGCCTGCAGCTCGCGCTCCAGCGCCAGCCCCTGCTCCAGCGGCAGCGCGCCGCCCGTCTGGCAGCTGCGCTTGATGTTGCCCACGGCGAAGGTCGCCTTGTTGGGGCGGGTGAACTGCTTCGCGTACTCCATCACCTGGGCCAGGAACGCGTCGCGCCCGTCGGCGTCCAGGATCTTGTTGACGATGCCGTACTTCTCGGCGGTCTCGAAGTCGAAGTTCGAGCCCTCGGCCATCATCTCGATCGCCTTGCTCACGCCCACGATGCGCGTGAGGCGCTGCGTGCCGCCGGTGCCGGGGAGCACGCCCAGCGCCACCTCGGGGAGCCCCACCTTGCCCGCGCCGCGCCGCGCGATGCGGATGTCGGCCGCCATGGCGATCTCCAGCCCGCCGCCCACGGTGTGGCCGTTCAGCGCGGCGATCACCAGCTTCGGCGTCTGCTCGAAGCGCGTGAGCGTCTCGTTGGCGTGCAGGCAGAAGTAGTACTTCCAGATGGGGTCGGCCTTCTGGAGCATGTTGATGTTGGCGCCGGCGCAGAAGAACTTCTCGCCCGCGCCGGTGATCACGATCACGTCCACGCTCGTGTCGAAGCGCGCCCGCAGCACGGCCGCGTCGATCTGGCGCATCATCTCGTGCGTGTACGTGTTCGCCGGCGGATCGTCCAGCGTCAGGATGGCCACGCCGTCCTGCACGTCGTAGTGCACCAGCGTCTTCTGCTCGTTGTCCTGCGGTACTTCCACGCTCGCGGTAGCCATCGTCACTCCAAAGTCGGTGAAGGGTCCTCGCCTCGGTACTCGTCGCGCCTGCTCGAATTCGTCTGTCCGTCCGTCTTCCAGCTTATTCCGCCGACCGCCAGATCGGCTGCGTGCCCCCGGCCGCGGCCCCCGACTCGTCGGGCGCGGTCACGCCGTCGGGAAGGTAGCCGTTCAGGAAGATCTGGTACATGTCGTCCACCAGCTTCTCCACCGGCGGGTCGGTGGCCGGGCGGTGCCAGTTGTACAGCCAGTTCATCATCCCGAACAGCGAGAAGGTGGCCACCCGCAGGTCGATGCTCCCGGCGGGGCGCATCTCGCCCAGGATCTCGGCCGCGATCTCGTTCAGGCGGTGCTTCTTCGCGTTCACCTGCTTGCGGTAGTCGCCGGTGAGCGACTCGCTCTCGTGCGAGAGCACCTTCATCTCGGCCTTGGCGTCGATGAAGTAGCGCAGGTGGTTCTCCATCAGCACCCGCAGCCGCCGGTGCGGCTCTTCCACCCCGGCCAGGTTGCGCTCCAGGTTCCCGATCAGGGTGCCGAAGGCGTGGTCCTGGATCAGGAAGAGGAGCTCTTCCTTGCTGTCGAAGTAGTAGTACAGCCCCGACAGGCTCACTCCCGTGGCGCGCGCGATGTCGCGGATCGAGGCCTGGTGGTAGCCCTTCTCGGCGAAGATGCGCGCCGCGGTGCGAAGGATGCTCTCCAGCTTCTCGTCGTAGGCCGTGCGCGCGTCGCTCATCGGGTACGGGGCATGCGTGTGCGGGCCCCTGTCGAGCCCTGGTTCGAACGTCCGTCAACCTATCCGGGGCCGCCGGACGAGGCAAGGAGCGGCACCCGTCATCCGCTTGACCAACCCAATGCACGCCAGTAGCTTGCTCCGACTCCCCCCGCGACCCGCGGCACCCGCTCCGGCCTTCTCACGCGCTCGGATGCACAGCTCCCGCAGACACTTCGCCCCGCTGCTGGCCCCGCTCGCCGCCGCCTGGATGGCGGCCGCGTGCGGCGACGCGCCCACGCAGGCCACGTCGTTCGCGCAGCAGGCGGGCGGGCGCACCTGGGTGGCCGTGGCCGAGCCGGCGGGGATGCCCGACGCGCGCACCTGGCTTCCCTACGTGGCCCCTGCCGACGCGCGCCGCATCCGCTCGCTGGTGGCCGACGCCGCGAAGCTGCGGCGGGGCGGGGAGCTGGAGGCGGGGCTGGTGATGGAGGCGCAGGCCCGGCTCGCTGCGGCGCAGTACCTGGCGCACGACCCGCCCCCCGCGCCGATGACGGCCGCGCTGCTGGCCGTGCGCGAGTGGGAGACCCGCGCGGGCGACCGGCTGCGCGCCGGCCAGTACCCGGGGCTCGACAGCACGCTGGCCGTCGTCGCCTCGGGCCGCGCCGCCGCCGAGGCCGCGCTGGACCGCGGCGACACCCGCGCCGCCGCCGGCCTCCTGGCCGACGCGGGCGAGACGGCGCGCGGCTATTCGCCCGTGCGCGTGGCGCTGCGGCTGGTGGAGCGCGCCGAGCAGCGCATCGACGCCGACCCGTCGCCGTCCCCCGACCTGCGCCGCGCCCGCCGCCTCCTGCGCACCGCGCGCGAGGCCATGGCCATGGGCGACGAGACGCGGGCGATGAAGCGCGCCTGGTACGCGCAGCAGATCGTGGACGCCCACGACGCCGGGACGGCCGACTCGCTCCGCTGAAGGTCCACGGGGCGACGGACGTGCGGCGGCGCGGCGCGCGGTTGAATCCGCCGCCGCGCCGCGTTAGCTTTGGTGCCGCGCCCGGATGGCGAAATCGGTAGACGCAGCAGACTCAAAATCTGCCGCCCGCAAGGGTATGTCGGTTCGAGTCCGACTCCGGGCATCCCGCGAACGGCCCACGGGCTTCCACCGCCCGTGGGCCTTTGCTTTCCCCAGATTTGCGGGACCGCCGGCAGACGGCCCGCACCGGACGATTCGGTGCGGGCCGTCAGCCATTGCGCCTTTCGCGGGAGGATGCGGGAAGTATCGGCGGCCCGTGATTTCGTTGCGGAAGGCGGCCTGGGTCGGGTCCCGTGCGGATGCGGCACGGAGATTGATCGTGCCAGCGG
>DASQLJ010000555.1:0-3027 GCA_035630095.1 Longimicrobium sp. | reverse complement strand
TTCTACACCGCCGCGGGCGTCGTGCTGACGCTGGGCACGCCCGCGTCAGCTCATCAAGCATCGCGCCCGCGGCTATCGCAACCGGGAGAACTTTCGCAACGCGATCCTCTTCCACTGCGGTGGGCTCGACATGAACCCACGCTGATCCCGGAAGACCCGCTAATGTTCCCCAACGCCTACAACGTCTACCTGGACGACACCTCCAGCCCGTCGCTCTTCGCGCGCGACGAACGCGCGTTCAGCCACGGGTGCGTGCGCGTGGAGAAGCCGCTGGAGCTGGCCGCGTGGGCGCTGGCGGGAAACCGCGGGTGGACGCCCGACTCCGTCTCCGCCGCCGCCGGCCGCACCGGCGAGCGGGCCGTGGCGCTCGCCCAGCCGATCCCCGTCTACATCTTCTACCGCACCGCCTGGGTCGACGACGCCGGCGAGGTGCAGTTCCGGCGCGACCTCTACGAGCTCGACGCGCTGCTGGAGCGGGCGCTCGCCTCCCGCGACCCGTCCCGCGTCCGCCCCGCCCGCGAGAAGAGCGCCGAAGAGGGGGTCGTGATCGCTCCCGGCGAGGTCCAAGGTGGCGATCGGTCGCCGAAGAACCGCGCTTTCGAGTGCCCGACCGGGTGGTCGGGGTTGATTAGGTAGTCCCGATCCTTCGCCGGATCGACGAAGGCGCGCTCGGCTCCCGGCAGCTTCATGCGTGCGTCGCCATAGCCGCGCGGTCGAGCGAGCGGTACTGGATGGCCTCGCTCACGTGGGTGGTGGTGATGGTGGCGGCGCCGTCGAGGTCGGCGATGGTGCGGGCGATCTTGAGCACCCGGTGGTACGCCCGCGCGCTCAGGCCCAGGCGAGTGATCGCCGTGCGCAGCAGCG
Source organism: Longimicrobium sp. (assembly GCA_035630095.1). Lineage (GTDB taxonomy): Bacteria > Gemmatimonadota > Gemmatimonadetes > Longimicrobiales > Longimicrobiaceae > Longimicrobium. Next base: position 2,163 of record DASQLJ010000555.1, on the reverse strand, counting down.
CGTCGCCGCCGTCGCCGATGGCGCAGTGCTCGCGCAGGTCGCGGGCGCCCATGTGCGCGTTGGCGTGCGCGTCGGCCCGCTCGGCGAAGCGCGCGCGCTGGATCTCCCGCGCGCGGGCCACGCGCTCGCGGATGGCCTCGCTGGGCTCGCCCGCCCGTTTGTCCGCCAGGTCGCGGTAGCGCACGGCGGGCACCTCCACGTGCAGGTCGATGCGGTCGAGCAGGGGGCCGGAGACGCGGCCCAGGTAGCGCTGCACCGCCTGCGGCGCGCAGGTGCAGCGCCGCTGCGTGTCGCCGAAATGCCCGCACGGGCAGGGGTTCATCGCCGCCACCAGCATGAAGCGCGACGGGTAGGTGAGCGACACGGCGGCGCGGCTCAAGGTGACCTTCGAGTCTTCCAGCGGTTGTCTTAACACCTCCAGGACGTTGCGCCGGAACTCCGCCAGCTCGTCGAGGAAGAGCACTCCGTGGTGGGCGAGCGACACCTCGCCCGGCTTGGGGTGCGGCCCGCCGCCGATCAGCCCCGCGTCGGAGATGGTGGTGTGGGGATTCCGGAACGGGCGCGTGGCCACCAGCGCCCGGTCTCCGCCAAGGAGCCCGGCGACGGAGTGGATCTTGGTGGTCTCCAGCGCCTCGTCGAAGGTGAGCGGGGGGAGGATGCTGGGCAGCCGCTGCGCCAGCATCGTCTTCCCCGAGCCGGGCGGGCCAACCATCAGGATGTTGTGCGCGCCCGCGGCGGCGACTTCCAGCGCGCGCTTCACGTGCTCCTGCCCCTTCACGTCGGCGAAATCGTGGTCCGACACGCTGGCCGCGCGGAACAGCGCCTCGCGGTCCACCGTGGCGCGCTCCAGCTCGCCCGAGCCTTCCAGGAAGCGGACGACCTCGGCCAGCGTCTTCGCGCCGCGCACGTCCAGCTCGCCCACCACCGCGGCCTCGCCCACGTTGTGCTCGGGGAGCACGATGCCGCGAAACCCCGCCTCCTTCGCCGCGATCGCCAGCGGCAGCGCGCCGCGCACGGGGCGCAGCGTGCCGTCCAGCCCCAGCTCGCCCGCCATCAGGTAGTGGTCGAGCAGCTCGATCGACCGCATCTGCGCCGCCCCGGCCAGCATCCCCACCGCCAGCGGCAGGTCGAACGCGGTTCCGCTCTTGGGGATGTCCGCGGGTGCGAGGTTGAGGGTAAAGCGTTTGGGCGGAAGGGCATAGCCGCTGTTCATGATGGCGGCGTGCACGCGCTCGCGCGCCTCCTTCACCGCGCCCTGCGGAAGGCCGACGAGGTAGAAGGCGGGGAGGCCGCTCGACACGTCGGCCTCGAGCGTGACCAGGTAGGCGTCGATGCCGAGGACGGCGCCGGCGGTGACACGAGCGAGCACGCGGGAGCTCCGGGCGGACGCGAGAGGTGAACGAAGTGCACGCGAAGTCCACACGGTAGCGGCCGAGCCGCGCATCAGCAATGTCTTTTTTGGACAGCGCCGGAAAGCGGCCAGCGGCGGATCAACGAGCGCAGCGGTGGCCCCTGCGGAGTCGCGGGAGCCCAGGGGCGTGGGCGGAGTCCGTATATGCGGGGGGTGCGGATCGGGGGGATACGCAGTTTTCCGGCGGGTGTGCGCGGGATCGTCAGCACGATCGCGGGATCTCTCCAAATCCAGTCTACCCTCACGGGTGTAGCCAGAAGGTGTTCGAACGGGAGGTGAAGGACGCGCCCGGCGGCCGCTGAACGAGACGGCCACGCGCGCAGCAGGGCGCCCGACCGCGCTTCCGGCTTTTCTGGTGGACCGAAAGACGAGCACGCGCAGAACCGCGCGGAACGCAGAGAGTCAAACGCTGCGTCCCGCGCGGTTCTGCATGGAGCGCCGGTACTTCGCGCTTCCTCCGCCTCAGGCGCCAACCGGCCGCCGACGAGTCCGGTGCGAGCGCATGTCGCCGTCCGACAGCAGGCGGCGGCCGCCGCCGTCCGGAATCGAATAGTCTCCTTGCGTGCGCCTCGAACGCGGAATATAGTTTCGATGCCCGGCTCGTCGCTGGATTCGATGTCGGAATCAGGCGGGCACGGGGATGGGCCGGCCCTCCCTCGACAACGAGGCGGAAAACCCGTGGCGGTGATACTCGGCATCAACGCGTTCCACGCCGGCGCCTCCGCGGCGCTCCTGGTGGACGGAGTTCCGGT
>DASQLJ010000554.1:0-5478 GCA_035630095.1 Longimicrobium sp. | reverse complement strand
TGTTGCAGCGATTTCAATCGCCCCGCACCCGCGCAGGCATTCGCCCTCCCACCGTCATCCCCCGAACACGCCCGCCAGCTCGGACCGCCCCGTCACCGCCATCTGCGCCGCCGCGCGGCCGCAGATGGCGCCGATCACGTTGCCGGTGCCGCTGTAGCCGCCGCACGCCCACACGCCGGGCTCCACCTCCGCCAGCACCGGCAGTCCGTCGTCGGTGAAGCTCACGGACGCGGCCCAGCGGTGGGTGATCGGCGCGTGGATGCCCAGCGTGCCGCGCAGGAAGCCGTCGATCATCCCCTGCACCGCGTCGCACGGCTCGGCGTCGTGCGTCCACTGCGGGTCGCCGCCGCGGTCGCGGAAGCCCCCGAGCGCAATGCGGCCGTCGGCGAGCTGCTGCCACCACTCGTAGCCGTAGCGCATGTACACGGGGCGCGGAAAGCGAATATCCGGGAGCGGCGCCGTCGCCACCATCTGCAGCCGCGCGGTGCGCACGCGGCCCTCCAGCGCGGGGAGCAGCCGCTCGAGCCGCCCGTCCACCGCCACGATCACGCGGCCGCAGCGCACCCGCCCCTCCGGGGTGCGCACCTCCTCCGCGGCGATGTGGACGGCCGGGGAGTGCTCGAACAGCCGCGCGCCCGCCTCGGCGTGCCGCGCGGCGAGGATCCGGCAGCGGTGCAGCGGGTTGAAGGCGGCGTCGGTCGGGACCAGGAACCCGGCGCCCTCCGGCCCCTCGTACCACTCCGCCTTCAGCCCGTCCGCCGTCATCGCGGCGAGCTGCGCGCGGCAGTCCTCCACCTCCCCCGCGTCCGCCGCGATGCGCAGCGAGCCCACGCGGCGCACGGCCCGGGGCGTTTCCGCGGCGATGCGGTCCAGCTCGGCCATGGTGAGCCGGTAGATGCCCAGCGCGCGCTCGCGGCCGTACGCGGCGACGGCGTCGTGGTAGAACTTCGACGAGCCCGCCAGCAGGAATCCGCCGTTCCGCCCCGCCGCTCCGGCCGCCACCGTGCCCGCATCCACCCCCACCACCGAGGCCCCCAGCCGCCGCAGCTCGCCGATGGCGGAGAGGCCGGACCCGCCGAGCCCCACCACGCACACGTCCGCGGTGACGTCGCCGCGCAGCCGGGGCAGCCCCGCCCATCCACCGTCGTCCCACACGGGCGTGTTCGGCGGCGCCGCCGCGGTGTCGGTCATCTCGGCGTTCATCACTGTCATCTGTAGATCGGATTCGGCGCGTCTCGGCTGCGAAATCTCGCCGATAGGGCGCTCAGGGCTCAGGACTCATGCCAAAATCGGGAGATTGACTGTGCATTCCTCGAGAACCTCGGAGAATGTCATCCTGAGAGGGTGTTGATAAACCCGGTCAGCGAGGCTTGAGCCTTCGAATCATCAAGCCGATCATGGCGAAGTGAATCCACGCCTCGCTGCTCTTCGCCAAGCGCTCGTAATCCTTGCTCAGCCTGCGGTTGCGGCCGAGCCACGCGAACGTGCGCTCGACGATCCAGCGCTTCGGAAGCACGGAGAAGCCCTTCTGCCCTGCCGGCTTCTGGACGATCTCGAGCGCCCAGCCGAGCGCCTGGATGGCGATCCGCGCGCCGTCGTAGATCCCGTCCGCAAGGATCTTCTCCAAGCGCGGCATGCGCCCGACCAGCTTCGTCACGACCTGCCAGGCACCCGCGGCGTCCTGGATGTTGGCCGCGTGCACGGCAACCGCCCAGAGCAGGCCGAGCGTGTCGACCATGATGTGGCGCTTGCGGCCGCTGATCTTCTTCCCGGCGTCGAGGCCGCGTTCGCCACCGCTTTCCGTGGTTCGGACCGACTGGCTGTCGATGATGCACAGCGACGGCGTCGGCTCCTTGTTGTGCTTGCGTCGGACCGCGTCGCGCAGGATGGAATGCACGCGGTCCAGCGTGCCGTTCATCTTCCACCGGCGGAAGTGGTTGTACACGTTCGACCACGGTGGCAGGTCGCTGGGCATCATCCGCCAGCTGATCCCGCCACGCAGAACATAGAACATCGCGTTGACGATCTCGCGGAGCGGGTACTTCCGCGGCCTGCCACCGCGATGTGCCGGTGGTTCGAACAGCGGCCCGAGCAGTTCCCATTGCGAGTCCGTCAGGTCGCAGGGATACCGCCATCTCCTTACCATCGGCGGCGATACCCGAGGGCGCCTGCGTCGTCGTGCGGCGGTTCGCCGCGCGTGAAGACATTTCTTCATGCGCGTCGCCTACGCCGAAACACTTTGTTCGGTTTCGGCTCATGACCCCAGGTTTCTCAACACCCTCTGAGGCCGACCACATCGCTGTCGCGGAATGAACGGCCGGTCGCAGGCCGAAGGATCTAAACTCGGCCCGCGAGCGACACGCCGCCTGCCGCTCGGACTGGTGGTTTAGATCCTTCGGGCGCCGCCATGCACTGGTGCACATGAAGGCTCGGTGCAGCGGCGCCGCTCAGGATGACACCTCCTCGGCGTTGCACGATTGATCCCGAGATCCGGTATCGGCACTCACCACACCCCCACCCTTACTTCCTCAACAGCTTGAACGCGTGCCCGTACGCCCCGGTGCGGACGGCGTGGGTGATCCACAGCACGGCGAGCGGCTCCAGCAGGCGCGCGGCCTCCATCGCGCCGACGTCCTCCACCTCCCAGCCGAAATCGCGGCAGATGCCGGACACCGTCCCCTTCGCCCCATCGTCGTCGCCGGCGATGAACATGGTGGGCGGGCCGCAGGGGAACTCCGGGTGCACCATCTCGCCCGCGGTGATGATGCTGAACGCCTTCACCACGCGCGAGTCGGGGAGCCAGCGCTGCACCTGCTCGCCGCCGGAGTCGCTGAACCCGATGGAGAGGCGGGGCATGCCGGTGGAGAAGTCGAGCGGGTTGGTGACGTCGATCACCACCTTGCCGGCCAGGCTGGCGGGATCCGCCAGGCGCAGCGCGTTCTCGGTGCCGTCCCAGAGGGTGGCGAGCACCGCGACCTCGCCGAACGCCGCCGCCTCGGCGAAGGTGCCGGCGCGGCCGCGGCCGTCGGTGCGCGCCACCCAGTCGCGCAGCTTGTCGCCGCCGGCGTCGCGCGTGCCCACCACCACCTCGTCGCCGCGCTGGACGAAGCCCAGCCCCAACGCCTGCCCCACCATGCCGCTGCCCAGGATCCCGATGTTCATCGACCACCGTTTGCTGCGGGGGAGAAGAAGGAGCGAGAGCAAGGTGCGCCGCGGCGACCATCCCCCGCAAGCACGGTCCTCAGGTTGCCCCGCATCAGCGCCTTTCCCGTCCACCTCCCCCAGTCTTTTTTGGCAGTCTTTTTTGGGGGAGGTCGGATTTTGGCGGACAGCCGTATCGTCCGCCAAAATCCGGGTGGGGGCCCCGCCCGCCGCGCGCATCGTCCGTTGTGGATGCTGGGATAGAAGTCGCCCCCGCCCCGATACGCGAACCGGGCCGGCCTCCCGTGTGGGAGCCGGCCCGGTCGCGCGGGGCGGAATGCGTCGGCGCATCCAGGGGTCCTGCCATCCATCCGAGTACCGTGAGGGTCCTGCGCATCAAAGGTGTGACGCCGTCCTGCCCTGCCACTTCGCTGATCCACCGCATCGAATTGATACACATTGTCCGGCTTCCGGCGCGGGTGCCGGGCGGTCCACGGGGCACGGCTGATTGTGCGTGCGTCAACTATACGGACGGTCATCTATACGGGCGCGATCCAAGACGCCGTCCCCGTGGTTCCTGCCCCCGGCACTATGGGTCCTGCGGATGAAGGGTCGCGCAAACCGACTGAGGATGAAGATGCGGCGCTCTTTTACGATCTTCAAATAATATTCTGCAACTGAATTCGGTTGCAGTTTGTGCAACAGGCGTACCAGATCGTCACGGAGACGTCCCATACGGGGCGAATACGATGCCGTAACCGCACTTACCTCGTTTCAGGCGTCCACTCTCAACCGGCGGCGAATGTGTCTGGCGGGTCCCAAACGAGGCGGCGGCGCCCCACGCCCATGTCCCACCCGCGCCCGCACTTATACGGAAAGTACGCCAGCGGCGGTCTGGACAGCCGAACACATCACCTGCGTGAAATGACCGTAACATGATGTTGCCCGGGCCTTCGCCGCGCAAGAAAAAAATTCGCCCCCCGGCCCGATGCGGGCGGAGGGCGAAACGTGGTGCGGGGGCCGGACGCCTTCCGGCGGATCAGGTCCCCTGCGCCACCCGCGCCAGCTTCTCGCCCACCGTCTCTATCATTTGACGGAACGACTTGGCGAATTTCTCCACCCCCTCCACCTGCAGCGCGTCGGTGACCTGGTCCAGGTCCACGCCCAGCTCCTGCAGGGTGGCCAGATCGGCGCGGGCGCGGTCGAGCTCCAGGTCCACGGTGCGGCGCACCTCGCCGTGGTCGGCGAAGGCCTTGATGGTGGCCAGCGGGATGGTGTTGACCGTCTCCGGGCCCACCAGCTCCTCCACGTAGATCACGTCGCGGTAGGCGGGGTTCTTGGTGCTTGTGCTGGCCCAGAGGGGGCGCTGCACGCGGGCGCCCTTCGCCTTGAGCCGCTCCCAGCGCTCGCCGGCGAACACCTCGGTGAAGCGCAGGTAGGCCATCTTCGCGTTGGCGATCGCCGCGCGCCCCATCACGCCCTTCGCCTTCTCGGCGTTGGGGCCGCCCTGCGCCACGATCTTCTCCAGCGCCGCGTCCACCGAGCCGTCCACGCGCGAGACGAAGAAGGAGGCGACCGAGGCGGAGCGGTCCAGCGGCTGGCCGGCCTCGGCGCGGCGCTCCAGGCCGCGCAGGTACGCCTCCATCACCGCCTCGTAGCTCTGGATGGAAAAGAGCAGGGTGATGTTGACGTTCAGCCCCTCGGCGATGAGCTGCTCGATCGCCGGGATGCCGGCGTCGGTCCCCGGCACCTTGATCATCAGGTTGGGGCGGTCCACCAGCTTCCACAGCTTGCGCGCCTCGTCCATCGTCTGCCGCGCGTCGTCGGCGAGCAGCGGCGACACCTCGAGCGAGACGAAGCCGTCGTGGCCGCCGGCCGCGTCGTAAACGGGGCGGAAGACGTCGCAGGTGGCCTGGATGTCCTTCACCGCCATCTGCTCGAACGCCGCGCCGGCCTCCACGCCGTCGGCGGCGAGCTGCTCGAGCTCGTCGTCGTAGTCGTCGCTCTTCCCCATCGCCTCCTCGAAGATCGACGGGTTGGAGGTCACGCCGCGCAGGTCGTAGCGCTCGATCATCCCCTGCAGCTCGCCGTTGTGGATGATGCCGCGGCGGATGTAGTCGAGCCACACGCTCTGGCCCTGCTCGTGGAGGGCGTGCAGCGGGTTCTTTTCGGTTGCCATGGGTAATTTCCTTCGGGTTGAGATTAGGCCCGGGGAAGACTGCAAGGATCGGGGCGCGGGGGAAAGCACGCGGCGCGTCGGGATGCACGGACGGACGTTCGTGGCCTCGGCGCCGCGGGCCCTCACCCTGCCGCTTCGCGGCTGTCCCTCTCCCAAAA